>DATEPQ010000155.1:0-12196 GCA_035273125.1 Gaiellaceae bacterium | reverse complement strand
GGAGTGCCTCAACCCGCCGCTGATCTGGGAGAAGGAACGGGGCTTCTACACCACCGAGCCGTTCTCCGAGCCGGAGCTGTTCGAGTTCCCGGAGGGGATCGGCGTGATCGAGTGCGTCAACGTCGAGCACGAGGAGGTCGTGCTCGTACCGCGCGAGATCGACTGCCGCCGCGTGACCTTCAAGTACGGGCTCGGCACGGAGTTCATCGACGTCCTGCGGACGCTGCACAAGCTCGGGCTGGACTCGACCGAGCCGGTGCGCGTCCGCGGCGTCGAGGTCGCCCCGCGGGACATGGTCGCGGCCGCGCTCCCCGATCCGGCAACGCTCGGCGACCGGATGAGCGGCAAGACCTGCGCAGGCACGCTCGTCACCGGCAGGCGGAAGGACGGCGGCGAGGGAGCGGTCTACCTCTACCACGTCTCCGACAACGAGCAGACGATGCGCGAGTACGGGCACCAGGCCGTCGTCCTGCAGACCGCGCTCAACCCGGTCGTCGCGCTCGAGCTGCTGGCGGCGGGCCTCTGGGCAGGGACGGGCGTGCTCGGCCCCGAGTCGTTCCCGGCCGACCCGTTCCTCGAGCTGCTCGCCGACTACGGCGAGCCGCACGGCGTCGTGGAGGGCGATCCCCGCCGGCGGTAGCGGTGGTGTGGCGCGCGTTGCTCCGGGAAACGATCACCTCGTGGCCAAGGTCCTCTACAAGCCGTTCGGGCTGGTGTTCAGCATCCTGGGCGGCATGCTCGCGGGAGCGATCTTCAAGCGGATCTGGGGCGCGGCCGCAGACGAGGAAGAGGCGCCGAAGGCGACGGACGAGACCAGGGGCTGGGCAGAGGTCGTGATCGCGGCCGCCGCGGAAGGAGCCGTCTTCGGCGGGGTCAAGGCGCTGATCGACCGGGCCGGCGCGGCCGGGTTCGCCCACGTCACCGGCTCCTGGCCGGGCCGGACCAAGAACTAGGCGGTTCGCACGCCGCTTCCCGCTGGGTTAGTGTCTTTGCCGCGCAGCGCGAGCGACTAGAGGGGGAACGTGGCAGAGGTCGTCTTCGACGAAGTCACGAAGGTGTACGCGGACGGCACCAAGGCCGTCGACTCGCTCGCGCTCGATATCGCCGACGGCGAGTTCATGGTCCTCGTCGGCCCCTCGGGCTGCGGCAAGACCACCGCGCTGCGGATGGTCGCCGGGCTCGAGGACATCTCCGGCGGCGCCGTGCGGATCGGGGACCGGGTCGTCAACCACGTTCCGTCGCGGGACCGCGACATCGCCATGGTCTTCCAGAGCTACGCGCTCTACCCGCACCTCTCGGTCTACGACAACATCGCCTTCGGCCTCCGCGTCAAGAAGATGTCGAAGCAGGAGATCGACCGGCGCGTTCGCAACGCCGCCGACGTGCTCGGGCTCGACTCGTTCCTCAAGCGCAAGCCGCGCGCGCTCTCGGGCGGGCAGCGCCAGCGCGTTGCGATGGGCCGCGCGATCGTGCGGGAGCCGGCGGCCTTCCTCATGGACGAGCCGCTCTCGAACCTCGACGCGAAGCTGCGCGTGCAGATGCGGGCCGAGGTGAGCCGTCTGCAGCGGGATCTCGGCACGACCACGATCTACGTCACGCACGACCAGGTCGAGGCGATGACGATGGGAGACCGCGTCGCCGTCATGCGGAAGGGCCAGTTGCAGCAGGTGGCCGACCCGCAGACCCTCTACGACCGTCCGGTCAACCTCTTCGTGGGCGGCTTCATCGGCTCGCCTGCCATGAACATGATCGAGGCGACGGTGACGCGCGCGAACGGCGGGCTCGCGGTGGACGTCGGCAAGCAGCACCTCGTGCTCGGCGAGGCCACGCTGAAGGCGCGGCCCGCGCTGCGCGGCTACGAGGGGCGAGAGGTGATCCTCGGCATCCGCCCGGAGGACCTCGACGACGTGTCGCTCGAGCCGGACACGCCCGCCGACCACCGGCTGCGTGGTGTCGTCGAGCTGCGCGAGGCGCTCGGCTCCGAGCTGATGGTGCACTTCACGGTGGAGGGGACGCGGGCGGCGCTGACCGAGGACGTGAAGGAGCTGGCCCAGGACGCCGGGCATCCGGGCGAGGGGGCGCTCGAGAGCCGGGGCTCCGGCGCGCTCCTCGTCGGTCGCTTCGGCGCGCGCGCCTCGGTCGAGGAGGGGAAACCGGTCGAGGTCGCGGTCGACACGCGCTCGCTCCACTTCTTCGATCCCGAGACGAGCGAAGGAATCTACGACGGAAACGAAAGCCAGAAAGGAGCGTCAGAGTGAGGGAGATTCGCAGCAGGAAACGGGCCGTGCGGTTGGCGGCTCTCGCAGGGGTCGTCGCAGTGCTCGTGGCCGTTGCGGCCGGCTGCGGAGGCGGAGGCGGAGGGAACAACAACTCGACCTCGACGGGCTCGAGCGTCTCGGGCTCCATCAAGTTCTGGGGGATCTGGGCCGCAACCGAGCAGAAGGCGTTCCAGAAGGTGATCGACGGCTTCCACCAGCAGTACCCGAACGTCACGGTCACCTACTCGTCGAAGGGCAACGACATCCCGACCGTGCTGTCGACCGCCATCGCCGGCGGCAACCCGCCCGACATGGCCGACGTCGCGCAGCCGGGCCTCGTCAAGCAGCTCGTGCAGCAGGGGAAGCTGAAGCCGATCAACTACGCGCAGTCGACGATCGCCGCCAACTTCTCCCCCGCCTGGGAGGACCTGGGCAAGGTCAACGGCAAGCTCTACGCGCTCCTCTTCAAGGCCTCGAACAAGTCGACCCTCTGGTACAACGTCAACGTCCTGAAGCAGGCGGGCGTGCAGCCGCCCAAGACCTGGTCGCAGATGGTCAGCGACGCCAAGACCATCAAGGCGTCCGGCACACCCGCGTACTCGCTCTGCGGGGCGAACGGGTGGACGCTCACCGACATCTTCGAGAACCTCTACCTCCGCCGGTGGGGGTCGGCGAAGTACAACCAGCTCAGCGAACACAAGATCAAGTGGACCGACCCGTCGGTGACGAAGTCGCTGCAGGACATGGCTCAGGTCCTCGGTGACACGGGGAACATCTACGGCGGCACGAGCGGCGCGCTGCAGACCGACTACCCGACGTGCGTCGACTACGCGTTCGCGACCCCGCCGAAGGCGGCGTTCAACTTCCAGGGCGACTTCGTGAGCCTCGAGATCCTGCAGGCGACGAAGTCCAAGGCCCAGAAGGACTTCAACGTCGTCCCGTTCCCCGCGATCAAGCCGGGCCCGAACGCGAAGGCCGTGGAGACGGGCGGCGACCTGATCGTCACGTTCCGCGACTCGCCCGCGATCGAGGCGTTCATGAAGTACCTCGCCTCGCCGCAGGCCGCGACGATCTGGGCGAAGCTCGGCGGGTTCGGCACCGGCAACAAGCACGTGCCGGCCAGCGTCTATCCGGATCCGATCACGAAGACGACGGAAGCACCCCTCGCGGGCGCGACGTCGGTCGCCTTCGACATGTCCGACAACCAGCCCGCCTCGTTCGGCGCGACCACGGGCCAGGGCGAGTGGGGGATCTTCCAGAAGTTCCTCCAGCACCCGACCGATATCTCGGGCATCCAGCAGCAGCTCGAGAGCGCCGCGAGCAAGGCGTACAAGAGCGGGAAGTAACGCGTGAGCGGTGCTTCGATCACGGCGGAGCCGCCTCCGAAGGCGGCTCCGCCGGAGCCCGGCGGGGCGAGCACGTCCCGCTACGTCACGGGGGCGCTCTTCCTCGTGCCGGCGGCTGTCCTGCTCGGGGTCTGGCTCGTCTACCCGACCATTTACACGATCGTCCGCAGCTTCTTCGGGCAGTCGGGGTACCTCGGAACGTGGGTCGGGATCGACAACTACCGGGCGCTGTTCACGACCTCGACGCTCGTGACGGCGATCAAGAACAGCGCGATCTGGGTGGCCGTCGTGCCTGCCTTCGTGACCGCGTTCGGGCTGCTCTTCGCCGTCCTCACCGAGCGCATCCGCTGGGCGGTCGCGTTCAAGACGGTCGTCTTCCTGCCGATGGCGATCTCCGCCTTCGCGACGGGCGTGACGTGGCGGATCATGTACCAGCAGAACCCGGACCAGGGCGCGATCAACGCCCTCGGCCGGACCGTCTCGGATGCCGTCTCCTCGCCGGGCGTGCTGTCGAACGCACTGCCGTCGACGTCGGCGCTCCAGAGCAAGGGCGGGGGACTCCTCCTGAAGACGCCGCTCCATCCCGGAGGCGTGGCGCTGCTCGGCCTGACCGGGATCGCGCCGGAGGACGTGCCGCAGGGAGCACGGCAGGCGGCGAAGCCGAGCGGGAAGTCGGGCGCGATCGAGGGTGTCGTCTGGAAGGACTTCAAGCCCGGCGGCGGGAAGGCCGGGGTCGTCGAGCAGGGCGAGGTCGGGCTTCCGGGCGTCACCGTCGAGCTCCACGACTCGTCGGGCAAGGTCGTCCAGAGCACGAAGACCGACGCGGACGGCGGCTTCGCGTTCACCGACGTGGGGGCCGGGACGTACAACGCGGGCATCGGCGCCTCGACGTTCGCGAAGCCCTTCGGCGGCTACTCGTGGCTCGGGCCGGATCTGATCACGCCCGCCCTCCTGATCGCCTACATCTGGATCTGGGCAGGGTTCGCGATGGTGGTCATCGCGGCCGGCCTCTCGGCGATGCCGCGAGAGGTGCTCGAGGCGGCGCGAACCGACGGCGCGAGCGAATGGCAGGTCTTCCGCCGCGTCACGGTACCGCTGCTCGCGCCGGTGCTCAGCGTCGTCTTCATCACGATGATCATCAACGTCCTGAAGGTCTTCGACATCGTGATCGCGCTGGCGCCGGAATCGGTGCGTTCGAACGCGAGCGTGCTCGCGCTCGCGATGTGGACCTCCGCGTTCGAGGGCGGCGGGAACTTCGGCGTCGGCTCGGCGATCGCCGTCTTCCTCTTCCTGCTCGTGATCCCCGTGCTCGCCCTCAACATCCGCCGCTTCCGGAGAGAGGCCTGATGACTGCGGTTTCGGAGCCAGTCCGCCTGCCCGCCCGCCGCGACCCGGTCTCCGCCAAGATCCTGCGCGCGGTCGGGAAGCTACCCCTCCAGATCTTTCTCGCCGTGGTCGGCCTGCTCTGGCTCGTGCCGACCATCGGGCTCTTCATCACCTCGATCCTGCCCGCGTCCGAGGTGACGGCGGCCGGCTGGTGGAAGATCTTCTCCCACCCCAGCCTGGCAACCTTCTCGAACTACTCCTCGCTCTTCCACAACGCAGGCCTCACCGGCGCGCTGAAGACCACGGCCTACATCGCGATCGGCAACACCCTGCTCGTCGTGGTCGTGGCCGCGCTCGCCGGCTACGCGTTCGCGTGGCTCGAGTTCCCCGGCCGCGACTGGCTCTTCATCGGCGTGATCGCCCTGCTCGTGGTGCCGCTGCAGATGGCGCTGATCCCCATGTTCCGGCTCTACGACACGTTCCACATCGGGGGCACGGTCCTGAGCGTGATCCTCTTCCACGCGGCGTTCGGGCTGCCGTTCGCGGTCTTCCTCCTGCGCAACTTCTTCATCGGGATCCCGAAGGACATCCTCGAATCGGCGCGCATCGACGGAGCGAACGAGCTCTGGATCTTCATCCGCCTGATCCTGCCGCTCGGGCTGCCCGCGATCGCCTCGCTCGCGATCTTCCAGTTCCTCTGGACGTGGAACGACCTGATCGTCTCGCTGACGTTCAACGTCACGCCGATCACGGTCTGGATCTTCGGCCAGCTGCGCCAGTTCTCCTCGAGCATCGACATCATCGCGCCGGCCTCGTTCCTCTCGCTCATCGTCCCGCTCGTGATCTTCTTCGCCTTCCAGCGCTACTTCGTCCAGGGGCTGCTCGCCGGCTCGGTCAAATAAATGGCTCGCGTCGCCGTCGTCGGCTCGGGGCTCGCGGGGTTCACTGCGTACCAGACGCTGCGCCGGGAGCTCGAGCCGGGCGAGATCGCGGTCTTCGGGACGAACGCCGACCCCGCGGCGGCCTGGCGCGTGCGGGCGGCCGCGATCCGCCAGCGCGAGATGCGGTCGGAGAGCGACGGCCACACGTCTCCGACCTCGTTCCCCGGGCTCGCCTTCTCGAGCGTGCGCCGTCGCCGCTCGGTGCGGCCGCTGCTCGACTCCGTGCTCGACCGCTACCACCCGACGGTGGACGAGTTCCTCTCCCACGTCGAGCGGCTCCGCGAGCGCAGCGGCTGGGACGAGAGTCTCGTTCCGCGCCGGGTCGAGCGCGTGCGAGCGGTCGACGGAGGCTTCGAGCTCGACGGGGAGCGCTTCGCGCACGTGCTCCTCGCGCCCGGCCATCCGGGGCTGAACGTGCCCGAGGAGCTGCGCGACGACCCGCGCGTCGTCCACTCGTACGAGCCGCACGACTACGCCGCCACGGTCACCGTCGTCGGCGCGGGGCTCGCCGCCGCGACCGAGTGGCTGAACGCGCTCGCGGCGGGCGCCGAGGTGGTCTCGGTGCGCCGGCGCGAGCCGGCGCGGCGCCCGCTCAACGTGCCGCGCCACTACTTCTCCCGCCGCGGCCTCGCGGGCTACCACGGGCTTGCGACGCGCGAGCGGGTCGAGCGGCTGCGCACGCTGACGGCCCCCTCGTATCCGGCGGGCTCCCGCTGGGACGAGCCGCTCGAGCGGGCTGCCAGCGAGGGCCGGTTCCGGGTCGAGCAGTCCGTGAACGGGAGCGCGCAGGTGATCTGTGCGACGGGGTTCAAGCGCGGCTTCCGGCACGACCCGCTCCTCGCACGGCTCGTGGCCGAGCACGACCTCGAGACCGCCGACACGTGGCTCGTGCTCGATCCCGATTCCACGGTGCCTGCGCTGAGCGACCGCACGCGGACGCTCGCCGTGGCCGGCGCCCCGGCGCAATGGGCGTTCCCGGCGGCCGACACGCTCGCCGGCGCGCGGTACGCGGCCCACCGGTTCCTCCGCAGGGTGAAGGCATGTCGTACACGCTGAGGGGACGCCTCGAGACGCGGCTCGCGGCGCTCGTGCCGGTGCTGCTCGCGGCCTGCGTGCTCGCGGCCACCCTCCGGCACTGGTGGCCGGTCGAGCTCGTCGGGCTGATGGCCGCCGTCGGGCTCTTCCTCGACCTCGAGGTCTGGCACCGGCTGCTCCCGTACCAGCCCGCCTGGGCGGTGATCCCGCTCGGCGCGGTCGAGCTCGGCGTGCTCATGGCGGTCGTCTACGGCTTCGGCCTGCACGCGCCGCTCCTTCCTGCGCTCGCGCTCTTCGGTGCCGGCTGGCTCACGGCGGTCGTCCTCTCCCAAGCCGGCTTCCCGCTGCTGCGGCTCGGCTACGCCGAGGACGGCGGCGAGCTCGGGAGGGTCGGCGCCCTGGCCGCCGTCGCTCTCGTGCTCGCGTTCGCCGGCTCGGCGGCCACCTACGTCGTGCGCCTCCCCCCGGTCGTCCACCTCGGCGTCGGCGTGCACCAGGGGCCCCTCGTGATCGACCGCCGCGAGGTGCTGGAGGGCGAACCGGGCGCCGTCGTCCGCGGCGGCATCGTCGTCGCGCACGACGACGTGCAGATCCGCAACGTGACCGTCGTCGGGGGCGAGAACGGGATCACGGTCGACGGGGTCCACAACACCGTGATCGACGGCGTGACCGTGCAGGACGCGAAGCTCGACGGCATCCACGTCCGGCTCGCAGGCGTCGTGATCCGCAACTGCACCGTCGACATGCTCGGCAACAACCACGGCCAGGGGATCGACATCTCCTTCAACATGGACCTCGGGATGAGCATGGTCGAGGGCTGCACGGTCGTGGGCGGGCAGCAGGGGATCACGGTCCACTCCTCGTCGACCGACATCATGGGCAACCGGGTCAGCCGCACGACCGGCCAGGCGATCGCCGTCGACGAGATGTCGATGGGGATGGCCTCCCACAACGCGATCCGGGGTGCGCTCGGGGTCGGGCTGTACTGCGGCGACCGCTCGATGTGCATGTTCGACCACAACTCGGTGATCGGAACGCGAGCCGACACGGCCTCGGGCCTGCGGAACCGGCGCGGCCTCGCGGTGCTCGCGGACTTCCAGTCGGAGGCGGACCTCTGGCGGAACAGGCTCGTGGGCAACCCGGTCGCGATGGCCACGACCACGAACGCGATCCTGAGGAAGACCTCCCGGCCCGGCTGGTGAGCGGCGAGTACAACTACGAGCGCTTCGACGCCTACGTCGAGAGCGGGGAGGACGAGCGCGAGTTCGGCGCCTTCCCGAACCTGCTCCACGCCGGAGAGCGGGCGCCGGACGGCGAGCTCCTCTTGCTCGACGGCGAGCGCGTCCGTCTGTCGGAGCTGTGGCGTCGGAACGGCGTCGTGCTCGAGTTCGGTTCCTTCACCTGACCGTACTGCGCAGCAGAGGGTCCTCTGCTCGATCAGCTCGCCGCGAAGCATCCCGATTACGGCTGGTACTTCGTGTACACGCGCGAGGCGCATCCGGGCGAGCACCTGACCGCGCACGCCGGTTTCGAGGAGAAGCTCGCGGCCGCGCGTCGGCTCCGGGACGAGATCGGGATCACCCGGCCGATCCTCGTCGACGACCTCGAGGGCACGGTGCATCGGGCCTACGGCCTGATGCCGAACATGTCCTGGGTGCTCGACCGCGGCGGCACGATCGTCTACAAGGCGATGTGGACCTCGGCGGTGCACGTCGGCGAGTTCCTCGAGCAGCGGGAGGCGGCGCGATCCGCGCCGGCGTCCTCGACCTTCTACACCGAGCAGCTCGCGCCGGTCGCTCGCGACCGCGCCGCCTTCCAGGGCGGCCTGGAGCGCAACGGGCCGCGTGCGGTCACCGAGTTCGCGTGTGCCGAGGCGATCTGGGCCGAGCGGGCGCGCGCCGCCCCGCAATCCTCCTAGAGCGTTTCCCTCAGGGTCGGTCCGGCGAGAACCCGGTACCGACCACGAGAGAGGAGCCGAAGATGACCGCGCTGAAAGAGAAACTCGTCGAGTACATCGACGACGCCTATGCGATGGAGCAGAACGTCCTGCGGATGCTCGACGGGATGATCGGGACGACGAAGGACCCGCAGATGAAGCGGGCGCTCGAGCGGCACAGGAAGCAGACCGAAAAGCAGGCGGAGCGGCTCGAGGAATGCCTCAGCGAGCACGGCGCCTCACCGTCGGCCGTGAAAGAGGTGGGCGGCGTCATGGCCGCCCTGATGAAGAGCGTGGTCGACATGACCCGCGGCGACAAGGCCGGCCGGAACGCGCGCGATGGCTTCGCCACCGAGCACATGGAGATCGCGAGCTATCAGATGCTCGAGCGGGTCGCCAAGAAGGCGGGCGACAAACGCACCGCGGCGGTGGCGCGCCAGAACCGCGAGGAGGAAGAGGCGATGGCGCGCAGCATCGACTCGAAGTGGAACAAGATCGTCGAGCAGTCGCTGAAGGAAGAAGGCGTCCGCGTGAGGAGCAAATAGCCGCTGCAGGTCGCGGCCTACTCGGTCTGCGCCGGCTCCTTGGGAGTCGGCGCTGCCGCGTGCTCGAACGGCTCCGAGACGAGGTTCAGCACGCGCATCCCGTGCACGAAGACGACCGCGCCGCCGAGCCAGCCGCCGGTCGTGAGCAGCACGAAGCCGACGATCGTGAGCGCGAAGGCGCCGCCGGTCACCGTCCCCTGCGTGTAGCCGTCGTGGCCGACGAGGACGGCGGCGAGGAAGAGTCCGGTCGCGGCGAGCATCGCCGTCAGGTGGGCGGTCGCGGTCTTCCAGAGCTCGCTGCCCCACTCGATCTCGATCCAGTCGATGAAGCCGGTGGTCGCCGTGAGCGCCGTCGAGCAGAGCCCGACCACGAGGGCGATCCACCAGGCGTACGACGCGTTGCGCTCCACGAGACCCGTCACGTCGAGGATCCCGGCGACCGTGGCGAAGGTGTAGGTGCCGATCGTGACGTCGGTCAGCGGGGGATGAATGGGATGCCCGGGCAGCCCCTTGACGAGATAGGAGAGCTTCACGTCAGCTTCCGCCGACGCCGGCCGCCGTCAGCAGCACGAGGACGAGCGTCGTAGCGGCGAGCAGCCCGTGCAGGCCGACGATCGGGACCGGGAAGTGCTGCTCCGCCGGCGTGTTGGGCGTCACCGCTTCGGTCACCGCACCCCGACTCTGCCGGCGCTGGAGCCAGATCGCGAACATCGTGAACCCGAGCACCGCCACCACGAGCAGCGCGGCGAAGGCGATCCACGCGAGCGTGTCGCTGTCGTTCACGACGTAGATGATCCAGAGCACGAGGCCGGCGGCCGCGAGCAGGAAGTGGCTCATGATCAGCGGCGGCCGGATCCGGTTTCCGCGCTCCTCCTGCTGCCGCATGCCCCCGCGCGCCAGCCAGATCGAGAGCAGCACGAACCCGCCGCCGGCGGTGAGCAACCACGTGATTAGTGCAGCCCACTTCATGAGTCCACCCCTTCCTGACCTGTACGCGATTCTGTAAACACCGACTGCCTGCGGACGAACAGCTCTACGGCCTCTGGGACGCTTTGGATTGCGGTCAGCCTCGGCGGCGCCCGACCAGGCGCGCGCCGACCGCACGCAGCCGGCCTCGGGCGATCGCCTCTTCCTCGACCGAGCGGAGGGAGTCGCCGAGGTTCCAGCGGTGGAGCCAGGCGCCGCGAACCGGCGGGCCGAGCTCGAAGTACGGCTCCAGCTCCGCGACGATCCGTTCGAGCGGATGCAGATGCTCGCGATGGTCCGCGACGAGCTCCTCGGCAGTCTGCGGTTGCTCCTCGCCGAGTGCCGTGCGCTGGTCGAGCCACCAGGCGGCCGCTCCGTGGTCGAAGGCGCCGGCGTCGAACTCGTCGACGACGAGCGTCCCGCCCGGCTCGACCAGCTCGGCGAGCTTGCGGCAGGACTCCGCCAGCGGGTCGACGTGGTGGAGGGAGACGACCGCAATCGCCGCCGCGAACGAGCCCGCGGGCCCTTCGAGGTCCGCGAGGGCCACACTGCGGACGTCCTCGCTCTCCGAACCGGGATCGATCGCGACCACGTCGTACCCCGCCGCGCGGAGAGCCCGCGCCAGGCCGCCGCCACCGGCGCCGACCTCCAGCACGCGCGCCGGAGGCTCGGGCAGGTTCGCGCGGACGAAGGCCCTCAGATCGACGGAGGTCACTCGCCCACCTTCTCCGCGCGTAGCCGGCGCAGAGCCGGGCCGAGGGTCTGGCCGCCGCGGAGCACCGGCTCGAACAGGTCGCCGTGGCGCTCCACCCGTTGCAACGCCTCGCGCCCGCCGAAGTCGCGCGGGCGCACCTTCTCGCCGAGCTCCTCCCAGCGCAGCGGCATCGATACCGGCGCGCCGGGCTTCGGCCGCATGGAGTAGGCGGACGCGATCGTCTTCCCGTGTCCGTTCTGGCGGTGGTCGACGAGGACGCCGCGGCGCTTCTTCTTCAGCCATTCGGTGGTGACGAGGCCGGGGTTTGCCACCTCGAGCCCGCGGGACACGCGCTCCGCGAGGTCGTACGTGTCCTTGTAGGACGAGCGCCGCGCGATCGGGACGAGCACGTGGATGCCGTCGGCGCCGCTCGTCTTCGGGTAGGAGCGCAGCCCCAGCGCCTCGAGCGCCTCGCGGATGAGGTGCGCGACGCGGATCGCCTGCGCGAAGCCGTTGCGCGTCTCCGGTGGGTCGAGGTCGAAGACGGCGTAGTCCGGACGATCAGGCCTGTCCACCCGCGAGTACCACGCGTTCATGTCGATGCAGTTCATCTGCACCATCCACACGAGCGCGGCGGTCTCGTTGACGAGCGTGAAGTCGACGAGGCGCGACTCGCCCGCCCGCGGCCAGGTCCGGAACTGCCGCGTCGGGATCCACGACGGCTTGCCCTTCGGTGCCTGCTTGTGGAAGTACGCCTGGCCGTCGATCCCGTGCGGATAGCGCTTGAGCGTGAAGGGGCGGTCGCGCAGGTGCGGGACGATCACGTCGCCGATCTCGAGGTAGTACCGCGCGACATCCCCCTTGGTCACGCCGTCGCGTGGAAAGAGGACGCGGTCGGGATGCGTCAGGCGGATCGTGCGCCGGCCAATCTGGATCTGTTCGTCCACAACCACGGATGATGCTGACAGCCGGTGGGTAGGAGGGAGCGATGAGCGCTGTTCGAGTCGACCGCTCGACAGGCGCGCTGGTCGTGGAGGGGCGCAAGCTCTTCCCGATCGTCCTCTCGAACGGCCCGCCCGCGGGAGCGAAGGCGCCGAACGGGAAGGACGCGCTGGCCGAGCTCGCGGCCGGCGGCGCGAGCTTCATCCG
>DATEPQ010000154.1:0-2625 GCA_035273125.1 Gaiellaceae bacterium | reverse complement strand
TCGGCGGGCCGCGCTTCGACGCCGCCGCCGAGACGATCCCGGCCGCCGCGGATGCGGGAACCGCTCTGTGGCGCGACGCCGGGCTGATTCGCAGCGCGGAGGGTCTCGGTCGCCTCCTCGATTCGCCGCATCCACTCGTCCGGGAGATCGCCTCCTGCGGCCTCGCGCGGGAGGAGAGCCGCGGCGTCCACTTCCGCGAGGACTTCCCGGTCGAAAGCGAAGCTCTTGCGGGGCACCTCGTCGTCCACCCCGGCGCTGAGCCGGTGCTCGAGCGATGGAGCTGACGCAGCAGGACATCGAGCGCGTCGTCGCGGCCGCGCTGGCGGAGGATGTCGGCTCGGGCGACGCGACGACCCTCGCGCTCGTGCCGGAAGACGCGCGCTGCATCGCCGAGCTGCTGCTCGAGGAGCCCGGCGTCGTCTGCGGAGTCCCCGTCGCCGCCGCGGTGTTCCGTGCGCTCGACCCGAAGGTGCAGGTCGAGGCGAAGCTCGAGGAGGGCGCTGCTGTCTCCGACGTTCCGGCCGTCCTCGCTGCGGTCGAGGGCCCGGCGCGCGCGATCCTCACCGGCGAGCGTGTCGCGCTCAACCTCCTTGCCCGCCTCTGCGGAATCGCCTCGCTGACGCGCCGATTCGTCGAGCTGACCGACGGCACCCGTACGACCGTCCTCGACACCCGCAAGACGACTCCCGGCCTGCGCGCGCTCGAGAAGTACGCGGTCCGTTGCGGCGGCGGCCGCAACCATCGCGTGGGCCTGTACGACGGCGTGCTCGTGAAGGAGAACCACCTGCGCGTTGCCGGCGGCGTGGCGGCGGCGCTCGCCGCCCTCGACGGCCGCGTCGACGGCCTCCCGGTCGAGGTCGAGGCCGAGACGCTCGACCAGGTGCGCGAGGCGCTCGACGGCGGCGCGCCCCGGATCCTGCTCGACAACATGAGCCCCGAGGAGGTGGGCGAGGCGGTCGAGCTCGCCGGCGGCCGCGCCGAGCTCGAGGCATCCGGCGGCGTCTCGCTCGGCACCGTGCGCGCGTATGCCGAGACCGGCGTCGACTTCGTCTCCGTCGGCGCCCTCACCCACTCCGCCCGTTCGCTCCACGTCTCCCTGGAGGTCCGATGACCGTCGCCCCGTCCCCCACCTCGCTGCATGACGAAGTCCGCGCGCTCGCGGCCGAGAAGAACGCCGTGATCCTCGCCCACAACTACCAGCGGCCGGAGGTGCAGGACGTCGCGGACTACGTCGGCGACTCGCTCGGCCTCTCGCGCCAGGCGGCCGCGACGGATGCGGAGACGATCATCTTCTGCGGCGTTCACTTCATGGCCGAGACCGCCGCCATCCTGAGCCCCGAGAAGACCGTGCTGCTCCCGGATCTCGGCGCCGGCTGCTCGCTCGCCGCGTCGATCGACGCCGACCAGCTGCGGGAATGGAAGGCGCAGCATCCCGGCGCGGTGGTCGTCTCGTACGTGAACACGACCGCCGAGGTGAAGGCCGAGAGCGACTACTGCTGCACATCGGGGAACGCAAAGTCGGTGATCGAGGCGATCCCGCCGGAGCAGGAGATCCTCTTCCTCCCGGACATGTATCTTGGCCTCTGGCTCGAGAAGGTGACCGGCCGCAAGCTCACGATCTGGCTCGGCGAGTGCCACGTCCACGCGGGGATCCGGCCGGCCGACATCGAGCGGTGGCAGGGCGAGGCGCCCGATGCCGACCTGCTCGTCCATCCCGAATGCGGCTGCGCGAGCCAGGCGATGGCGTTCGGCAACGAGCGGACGCAGATCCTCTCGACGGAGAAGATGATCGACTACGCCCGCCGCTCCCCGAAGCAGCGGTTCCTCGTCGCGACGGAGACGGGCATCATCCACCGCCTGCAGCAGGAGGCGCCCGGAAAGCGGTTCGAGGCGGTGCGCGAGGACGCGGAGTGCCGCTACATGAAGCTCACGACGCTCGAGAAGGTGCGCGACTCGCTGCGGGACGGCAAGCACCGGATCGCGGTCGAGCCGGAGCTGGCCGAGCGGGCGCGCCTCGCGATCGAGCGGATGGTCTCGATCACGTAGCTCGGGAGGCTTTTTTTCCGCACCGGCGGGGACGTCACGCCCGTGGGGTCCACGACCGAAGTGCTGCCCGAGCGGTATGCCGGTGCGAGGCTGATCGCCTCGGGCGGGATGGGACGCGTCTTCCGGGCGACCGACACCGCGCTCCATCGGGATGTCGCCGTGAAGGTGCTCGCCGATCGCTACGCGGACGACGACGCGGTTCGCGAGCGCTTTCGCCGTGAGGCGCTGGCCCAGGCGCGGCTGTCCGGGAACCCGAACATCGTCACGATCTTCGACGTCGCCGAGCACGACGGCCGGCCGCTGATCGTGATGGCGTACATGGAGGGCGGCTCCCTGGAGGAGCGCGTGCAGGACCACGACGGTTGTCCGCCCGCGCAGGTGCTCGCCTGGCTGCAGCAGGCTGCCGCGGGCCTCGATGCGGCGCACGCCGCCGGGGTGGTCCATCGCGACATCAAGCCGGGCAACCTTCTGCTCGACGGCCGGGACGAGGTGCACGTCGGGGACTTCGGTGTCGCGAGCGCGGCGGGGCTCGCCAACCTGACGGAGACCGGCACGATCCTCGGCACGGCCGGCTACCTC
>DATEPQ010000153.1:0-6772 GCA_035273125.1 Gaiellaceae bacterium | reverse complement strand
GCGGCCCCGGCCGAACCGACTGCGCCGGAAGCGACCGCGCCCGAAGCGACGGCGCCCGAAACGGCCGTTTCGGAAGACGCCGAGCCGGAGTACGCTGGCGCGGAAGAGGAAGAGCCCGCCGAGGAAGAGGAGTAGAGACATGGCAGCGAACATCAACCGCGTCGTTCTCGTCGGCAACCTGACGAGAGACCCCGAGCTCAGGCACACGCCGGGCGGCACTCCCGTCTGCAATCTCGGCATCGCCGTCAACGGCCGGCGACGCGACGAGTCGGGCCAGTGGGTCGACAAGCCGAACTTCTTCAGGATCTCGGTCTTCGGCAACCAGGCCGAGAGCTGCGCGCAGTATCTGAGCAAAGGCCGCCCGGTCGCGATCGACGGCCGGCTCGACTGGCGCCAGTGGGAGGCGCAGGACGGCTCCAAGCGCGAGACGGTCGAGATCGTCGCCGAGAGCGTCCAGTTCCTGGGTAGCCGCGGCGACGGCGACTTCGGCGGCGGCGCCGGAGGCGGCAACCAGTTCGTGCCCGCGGGGGCGGCGCAGGAGAGCGCCGACTTCCCGGCTGCGGCCGACGACGACATCCCGTTCTAGGAGAGGCATGGCCAGAGAGAAGAATCAGCAGCAGCAGCGGAGGCGGCCCGGAGGCCCGGCAGGGCAGGTCAAGCGCCGCAACTGCTTCTTCTGCAAGGAGAAGATCGCGGAGATCGACTACAAGAACGTCACCCAGCTCCGTCGCTACATCTCGGAGAAGGGCAAGATCCGCAGCCGCCGCATCACCGGCGCCTGCCGTCGGCACCAGGTGCAGGTGGCGACCGCCGTCAAGCGGGCCCGCGAGATGGCGCTGCTGCCGTACGTCGCCGAGGGCTCCGAGGAGCGTGGCGGCGGGCGGCGCGACCGCGGTGATCGCGGTGACCGCGGCGACAGGGGCGATCGCTGATGGAGGTCATCCTCCTTTCCGACGTCGAGCACGTCGGCCTGCGCGGCGAGGTCGTCTCGGTCGCGCGCGGCTACGCCCGTAACTACCTGCTCCCCCGGCGGCTCGCCGAGGAGGCGACGCCGGCCCGCGTCGCGGAGCTGGAGAAGCGCGACACGTTGCGCGCCCGCCACGAGGCGAAGAGCGCCGAGCAGGCACAGGAGATCGCCTCCGCGCTCTCGGGCACCGTTCTGCGCTTCGAGGTGAAGGCCGGCCCGACGGGCTCCCTCTTCGGCTCGGTCACGCCGACCGACATCGCGGACGAGCTCTGGAGCACCAAGAAGATCCGCGTCGACCGGCGCAAGATCGAGACCGACCCGATCAAGCGCATCGGCCGCTACGAGGTCCCGATCGGCCTCTATGAGGACGTGCGCGTCGAGGTCAAGACCGAGGTGATCCCGGAAGGCGGCGAGCTGCCGTCCGAGGAGGAGCTTGCGCAGCTCGAGGCAGCCGAGCGCGCCGAGCAGGAGGCTGCGGCGCCAGAGCCGGCCGCCGAGCTCGAGGAGATCCTCGCCGAGGTGGACGCGGCCGAGGCCGCCGAGGCCGAGGAGGCCGACGAGCCGGCGGCAATCGACACGGAGTCCGACGCCGAGGCGGAGCCAGAGCCCGAGTGGCGCGCCGATGCCGACGCCGCCCTGGCCGAGGAGTAGACCGCTCGCCGTCCTGGGCGAGTCTTCCGGAAGGCCGTGATTCAGCCGCCGAGGCGAGAACCGACGGCAACTGCGACGAGCACCACGAGGGCGACGACTGCGAGCGCAAACCATGAGCCTGCGTCGGCCCAGCCCGTACGACCGGACTGCACCCTCCGGAGCCGCCACAGGGCGGCGATGCACAGAGCGGCTGCGATCCCGCCCGCCGTGGCGAAGCCGCGGCGGTGGGGGTCGAGACTCTGGCCGCCGCTCAGAGTGAAGTCGAGTACCGCGGCCAGGCTGTAAGCGACAACCGCCACGGTCACGAGCGTCAGCGTGAGCGCGACCGCAAGCGATCGGTTGTGCCCCGTGGCAGGCTCGAGGTCCACGTTCAGGATCATCGCACCGGCCCGGGCGGCGTCCGCACGCTCGAGGATCAGGAGCCCCGCCCGGCCTGCTGACGAGGCGTTCACACGCTGTCCACGGCGGTGTGGATTTACAGAAGAAGTTCCCGCTCCTAGCGGCCGGATCTGTGCACAGGGCGCCGTCCGGCGCGCCTGCAACGATGATCGATTCTCCTGCAAATGGCCGAAAAAGACCTGTTCACAAGAGACTTACCCCCAGGGGGTACTCCCCCTGGAAACCCGGCGAGCGGCGTGCTGGAATCGCCACGCATGTCGCTCGCCCCCGTCCCGACGCCGGCCTCCGTTCCCGGCGCCGTCCCGCCCCAGAATCTGGAAGCCGAGGAGTCGGTCCTCGGCGCGATGATGATCTCGCCCGGCGCGATCGCGGCCGTCAGCGAGATCCTCGACGCCGGCGACTTCTACCGCGAGTCGCACGCGAAGATCTACCGCGCGGCGCTCCAGCTCTACGGCAAGAACGAGCCGGTCGACGCGATCACGCTCACGAACGAGCTCGAGCAGCGCGGCGAGCTCGAGGCGATCGGCGGGCGTGTCCGGCTCCACGAGCTCGCCCGCCTCGTGCCCGCCACGGCGAACGCCCGCCACTACGCGGAGATCGTCCGCGAGACGGCGACGCTGCGCGGGCTCATCGTCGCGGGCGGGGAGATCGCCCAGCTCGGCTGGCAGCGCGAGGGCGAGCCGGCGGAGCTCGTTGCACGCGCCGAGCAGCTCGTCTACGAGCTCGGCGAGCGGCGCGCCGACGGCGAGCTCGTCCTCTTCAAGGACGCGCTCCTCGAGGCGTTCCAGACGATCAGCCGCCTGTACGAGACCGGCGCCGAGGTGACCGGGCTCGCGAGCGGCTTCAAGGATCTCGACAAGCTCACCGGCGGCTTCCAGCCCGCGAACCTCGTGATCATCGCCGCGCGCCCGTCGATGGGAAAGAGCGCGTTCGCCCTCGAGATCGCGAACCACGTCGCCGTCGAGAAGCAGACCCCGTGCGCCTTCTTCAGCCTCGAGATGTCGAAGCAGGAGGTCGCGCAGCGGCTCATCTGCTCGCGCGGCAAGGTGGACGCCGGCCACATCCGCACCGGCAAGCTCACGCGGGACGACTGGCCCCGCGTCGCCCAGGCCTGCGGCCAGCTCGAGGCGGCGCCGCTCTACGTCGACGACACGCCGGCGCTCAGCCTGCTCGAGCTCCGCGCCCGCGCGCAGACGCTGAAGCGGCGCGAGCCGAACCTCGGGCTCATCGTCGTCGACTACCTCCAGCTGATGACGACGGGCCGTAACGAGGAGAGCCGCCTGCAGGAGGTCTCCTCGATCTCCCGCGGCTTGAAGGAGATCGCGAAGGACCTCGACCTCCCCGTCGTCGCGCTCTCCCAGCTCAACCGCTCACCCGAGCAGCGGCACGACAAGCGGCCGATGCTCTCCGACCTGCGCGAGTCGGGCTCGATCGAGCAGGACGCCGACCTCGTGATGTTCCTCTACCGCGAGGAGTACTACGACCGCGACGACGCCGACGACTCGATGAAGGGAGTCGCCGAGGTGATCATCGCGAAGCACCGCAACGGACCGATCGGCAACTTCAACGTCGCCTTCATCAGCCGCTATGCCAAGTTCGCCAGCCTCCAGCAACAGTAGCCCCCTCGCCGCGCGCTGCCTCGGCTGCGGGCGCGAGTTCGAGACCGAGCAGGTCGTCCTGCTCGGCCAGACGTTTCCGGCGGAGCGCTACTGCGAGCTGTGCCGGGCTACCGAGGAGGTCGTCGACGAGCAGCGCCGGGCCGACGTGCGCTGGGCGCGCGTGCAGGTTCCGTCCGCCTACGACGGCTGCACGTTCGAGAACTTCGAGCCCGTGCCCGACACGCGCAACGCTCTGGCCGTCTGCCGCCAGTGGACGAAGGAGTTCCGGGCGGGCACCGATCTCCGCCAGGGGCTTCTCCTCCGGGGCAATCCCGGCGCCGGCAAGACGCACCTCGCGGTGGCGATCCTGCGCGAGGTGATCTGGAGCGACCGCGAGCCCAGGCCGACGGCGCTCTTCCTCAACGTGCCCGGCTGGCTGAACGCGCTGCGAGAGAGCTACGGCGACGGCGAGCCACCGCCGAACCCGAGCGGCTACGAGCTCGTCGTGCTCGACGATCTCGGCGCCGAGGACTGGTCGAGCTGGGCGCGCGACCGCATCTACAACCTCGTCAACCAGCGCGAGCAGCAGCGGCGGCTCGTGATCGTGACGACGAACCACGAGTGGCGCGAGCTCGCCGGCCGCGTCGGCGGCCCCACGGCGAGCCGGTTGCGGCGGCTCACGCGCGAGGTACACGTGGATGCCCGCACCGACTTCCGCGAGCGCGCCGCCGCCTAGACAAATCGCCCGGGCCGCACTAGAGTCAGCGTAGTTTCGCACTACGATCTAGATCGGACAGGGGGTTCGCTTCATGGTCAGGGGTCTCCGCCGGCTGCTGCCGTCGCCGGCACTCGTCGTCGCGTCGCTCGCGCTCGCTGTCTCACTGGGAGGCGTGGGGTACGCGGCAACGCGGCTGCCGCGGAACAGCGTCGGCGCGGCGCAACTGCGCAACAACGCAGTCAGCTCGGCGAAGGTGAAGAACCACTCGCAGAAGACCGCTGACTTCGCGCACGGCGTCGTCCGTCAGGGCGCGCCGGGAGCGGCCGGGCCCCAGGGACCTGCGGGTCCGCGTGGAGCGACCGGAGCGACCGGCCCGCAGGGCGCCCCCGGAGTCGGGATCGGAGGCTCCTGTGCAGCAGGCTCGGCGATCAGGGCGGTCGCCGCGAGCGGAGCCGTCACCTGCCAGACGGCCGCCACGGATTCGATCGACGGCTACCTCACCGCGGGCGACCATGCGGCGTTCGCGGCCGCCCGTACCTACCATTTCTCGTTCGCGTCGCTCGCCCACGAGAGCTTCACCACCGCTGGCACGGTCGTCGAGCAGTCCAGCGCGATCACGATCCCGGGCAACCTGCACGAGATCTTCGGGCTCTGGGAGGGGGAGTGGAAGGGCGGCACCTCGACGGCGCCGAGCACCATGAAATGCTCGATCACGCTCGATGCCTCCGACATCGTTTTCAACGGGGCCACGGTTCGCCACAGCGTGAGCACCGGCGGCTACGCCGACATCGCCGTGAGCACGCTCCTCGACGCGACACCCGGCTCGCACAAGATCTGGGTCAATTGCGAGAACGACACCGGCGGAGCCTCGATCGGGAACGCCAATCTGACGGTGATCGGACTCGAGTAGCCAGGTCGGCCACCCGGCGGGGGCAGTACCCTCCGGCGCGTGCCCGCCACCGTCATCGTGGGTGCGCAGTGGGGCGACGAAGGCAAGGGCAAGATCGTCGACCTGCTCGCCCAGCACTCCGACGTCGTCTGCCGCTACCAGGGCGGCCCCAACGCCGGCCACACGATCGTCGTCGGCGACGAGACGTACAAGATCCGGGCGCTCCCGAGCGGGATCGTCCGCGGCAAGCCGTGCGTGATCGGCAACGGCTGCGTCGTCGATCCGGAGGTGCTGATCGCCGAGCTCGACGAGTTCGAAAGTCGCGGCCACTCGACCGGCGAGGTCTACGTGTCCGGCAACGCGCACCTGATCATGCCGTGGCACCTCGCGATCGACCAGGCGAGCGAGCGGCGGCTGGGCAACCTCGCGATCGGCACCACGAAGCGCGGCATCGGCCCCTGCTACGCCGACAAGGCGATGCGGCTCGGGATCCGCGTCCAGGACATCCTCGACCCGAAGATCCTGCGCCAGAAGATCGAGGTCGCGCTCGCGGAGAAGAACCTCTGGCTCGAGCGGGTCTACGAGACCGAGCCGTTCGACCTCGACGCCGTCGCGGCGCAGTACGAGGGCTACGCGCAACGGCTGCGGCCCTGCGTCGCGGACACGTCGCTCTACGTCGACACGGCGCTCCGGGACGGCAAGGACGTCCTGTTCGAGGGCGCGCAGGCGACGCTGCTCGACCTCGACCACGGCACCTATCCGTTCGTGACCTCGTCGAACCCGGTCGCGGCGAGCGCGGCGACGGGGGTCGGGATCGGGCCGCAGCGAATCGAGCGGGTCGTCGGCGTCTCGAAGGCGTACGTGACCCGGGTGGGCGAAGGCCCGTTCCCGTCCGAGATCGCAGGCCCCGAGCAGGCGAGGATGCGAGAGCTCGGCGGCGAGTACGGGACGGTGACGGGGCGCGAGCGCCGCTGCGGCTGGCTCGACCTCGTCGCCCTCCGCTACGCGGTGCGCGTGAACGGGATCGACCAGCTCGCGCTGACGAAGCTCGACGTCCTCTCCCATTTCGCGGAGCTGCCGGTCTGCGTCCGCTACCGCACCCCCGACGGCCGCGAGACGCCGGACTTCCCGGCGCACCAGAGCGACTTCCACGCGGCGGAGCCGGTCTACGAGCTGCTCGACGGCTGGAACGAGCCGCTCGACGGCTGCTCGTCGCTCGCCGAGCTTCCCGAGCCCGCTCGCCGCTACGTCGAGTTCGTCGAGCAGGAGCTCGAGGCCGAGGTGACGCTCGTCGGCACGGGGGCCGAGCGCTCCTCCGTGCTCACGCGGGTGTGACGGCGGCGGCGAACGCGCGCGCCTTCAGCTCGAACGGACCCGCGGGGCTGCCGAGCTGGAGGTACAGCTCTGCGTGGGCCTGCTCCAGCTGCTCGGAGTCGAGTGACGCGACCCACTGGCCGGCCGGGCCGACGCCCCGGCCCATCGCCAGCCAGAACTCCTGGAAGTCGCCGTATTCGGCGGTCACGTCGAGCTCGGCCGTCTCGACCTCGCCG
>DATEPQ010000152.1:0-4396 GCA_035273125.1 Gaiellaceae bacterium | reverse complement strand
CGGCGTGGTTCTCCGTCGGTGTCCTGTCACTGCTGCCGCCGTCGCCGAATCCGCCGATTCGGCGCGGCGCGCGAGTCATGCTGACCGGGGTCGTGCGGGGCGTCCGTGGGGTCGCCGTGCAGCAATCGACCGCCGGAGGGGCGTGGCAGCGGCTGCGAAACGTCCGCCCGACCGGCGCTTTCCATCTCTCCGTCGAGCCGAGGGTTACCACCGACTACCGGCTTGTGACCGCAAATGACGCGGCCGCGCCCGTGCGGATCCGGGTCAAGACGGCTACCGTGAGGTAGTGAACAAGCTGCGGGTCGCGCTGATCGGCGCGGTTGGGGCTGCGCTCGTTGCGACCTCTTCCGCCGCCGCATTCACGCCGACGAATGCCTACTACCCGAAGCAGTGGTACCTGGGCCAGGACAAGGCGTTCGACGCCTGGGGCGTTCCGCCGACGCTCGACCCGGTGAAGGTCGCGATCGTCGACTCCGGCGTCGAGTGCTCGCTCCCCGATTTCGCCGGGCGGATCGCGAAGTCGAAGAGCTTCGTCGGCGGCAGCCCCTGTATGGACACCCAGGGGCACGGCACGATCGTGGCCGGCGAGGTCGCGGGCGCCCTGAACACCGCCGGGATCGTCGGGCTCGCGTACTCGGCGCAGCTGATCGTGGCCAAGGTCGTCGCCCCCGACGGGACGATCCCGCTCAAGGCCGAGGCAGCCGGCATTCGCTGGGCCGTCGACCAGGGCGCCAAGGTCGTCAATCTCAGCTTCGGCGCCGTGCGCGATCCGGACGACAAGACGCTCGACAGCTTCTCGAAGATCGAGGCTCGGGCGGTGGACTACGCCGTCAAGAAGGGGGCGGTCGTCGTGGCCGCCGTCGGGAACTCGGACGAGGCGTACACGACGCCGTGGCCGTATGCGAGTTGGCCGTCGGCCCTGCCGCACGTGATCGGCGTCGGCGCTCTCACCCGCTCCGGCAACGTCCCGGACTTCTCCGACCAGGATCCCGTCTACGTGGACATCGCCGCGCCCGGAGTCGGCATCTTCTCCACGTTCCCGAAGGACCTGACGGCCGCCCAGTCGGGCTGTACGCCGCAGGGCTATACGGACTGCGCGAGCGGCGACTACCGCCACCCCATGGGAACCTCGTTCGCCGCTCCGCAGGTCTCGGCGGCTGCGGCCGTCCTGTTCGGACTCGACTCGTCGCTGAAGAGCAGCCAGGTGATGAGGATCCTCGAGCGGCACGCGGACGACGTCGCTCCCGAGTCCGGCTGTGCCGAGTGTTCGACCGGCCGCGACCGGCTCAGCGGCTGGGGCAGCCTCGACGTCGAGAAGGCCGTCGAGTTCCTGAGCTCGGGCAATCCCATCCCGCCGGCCGACCGCCTCGAGCCGAACGACACCGCCCGGCAAGCGCGCAAGCTGTGGGGCAAGCACCCGGCCGTCAACGCGACGCTCGACCTCTGGGACGATCCGCGTGACGTCTATCGCGTGCGGCTCGTCCGCGGGCAGCGGGTGGACGTTCGGGCCATCGCGCGCTGGGCGAACGCCGCCATCGGCCTGACTCTGTGGCAACCGGGGACGAAGCCGCTCCACGGGCGAAAGCGGCTCGTGGCCCGCGTGCGGCGGCCCTGGAAGACGCAGCATCTCTCGTACCGCGCGGAACACACGGGCTGGTACAACGTCCAGCTGCGGATCGCGCGCGACGGCGCCGGGCGCTACACGCTCCGCGTGACGAAGCGCGGCTAGCGCTGCTACTGGTTCTCGAGCAGCTCGTCCTCGGGCACTCCCCGCATCACCCGAGCCGGGTTGCCGACGACGACCATCCGCGCCTCAACGTCCTTCGTCACGACCGCACCGGCCCCGACGAAGGCCTCCTCGCCGATCTCGACGCCGGGGAGCAGGACGGCGCCGCCCCCGATCCGCGCGCCGCGCCGGATGGTCGGGCCCTTGATCAGCTCGTGCCTGCGCTCGGTGCGGCCCATGAAGTTGTCGTTCGTGGTCACTACGCACGGAGCGACGAACACGTGCTCCTCGAGCGTGGAGTAGGCGGTGATGTAGGCCTCCGCCTGGATCTTCGTCATCGCCCCGATCGTCGTGTCGTTCTCGACGAGAGAGCCGCGGCCGATCACGACGTCGTCCCCGACGACGACCCGCTCGCGCACGCACGACTGGTCGCCGAGGATCACGCGCGCTCCGACCTGCGCGCCGGCGAAGACGACCGCTCCGGTGGAGACGATCGTCCCGTCGCCGATCTCCGCCGGCGGCAGTTCCTCGCGCTTCGCCGTCGAGCGCGGGGACAGCGCAGGCTGCTTGCCGACGACGGCGTGCTCGAGCACCTTGACGCCCTCACCGAGCCTGGTGCCCGGATAGACGATCGCCGTGGGGTGAATCTCGGGTTCAGCCGCCATTGCGCAAGCTTCCCGTGAGGAGCTCGAGCGCCCGCACGACCTCGAGGCCGTCGCGCATCTCGCGCCCGTCCCAGCCCTCCTGCACGAGCCGGACGAAGTGCCCGCACTCGAGCCTGAGCGGCTCCGCGTTCGAGAGCTTCGGGCTGAACGTGTCGCCGGTCCGGGTGCTCCACTCGCCGTACGTCTCCGACGGCTGCTCGGGCGCCTTGTCGTAGACCGTGATCTTGTGGTCGAGCTCCATGTCGTCGAAGACGGCCATCTTGTCGCGGCCCACCACCGTGAGCCGCCGCATCTTGTGCGGGTCGAGCCAGGAGAGGTGCATGTGGGCGATCTTTCCCGACGCGAAGCGCAGGTAGCAGAAGACCACGTCTTCGACGCCCTCGTTGAGGAAGGCGTGGCCGTGCGCCGCGGCCTCGACGATCTCCTCGGAGATCAGGTGCTGGATCACCGAGAGGTCGTGGACGCCGAGCGACCAGAGCGCGTTCTCGTCCTTGCGGATCTTGCCGAGGTTCTGGCGGTTGCCGTAGACCACGAGCACCTCGCCGAGCTCTCCGTCGGAGATCAGCTCCTTCAGCTTCTGCACGGCCGGGTGGTAGAGGAGGAGGTGGCCCGGCATCAGGACGAGCCCGCCCGACTCGGCGAGGCCGACGAGCTCCTCCATCTCCGCGACCTGCATCGCAGGCGGCTTCTCGACGAAGACGTGCTTGCCGGCCTCGAGCGCCGCCTTCGCGAGCGGGTAGTGCGTCGGGACCGGGGTGGCGATGACGACGGCGTCGACGTCGTCGGCGGCGAGCAGCTCGCCGAAGTCGCCGGTGACGCGTGCGTCGGGGTAGCGCTCGGCGAACTCACCGCGCCGCTCCTCGCTCGCGTCGCAGAGCCAGCGCAGGTCGGTCAGCTCGTCGAAGTTGCGCGCGAGGTTCCGGCCCCAGTAGCCGAGCCCCGCCTGGCCGACGCGCAGTCTCTCGCTCACAGCTTGAAGACGTGCTCCGCCGCGTTCCCTGCGGCACCCGTCGCGTTGCGGAGGTCGACGACGAGCGACGCCTCGTCCACGAGCGCGTCGTAGTCGAGCGAGGAGTGGTCGGTGACGATCACGACGCAGTCGTAGCTTCCGGGCTCGTAAGCAACCGAGGACAGGTCGACGCCCTCCCCGCGGATGTGCGGCACGTGCGGGTCGTGGTACGAGACCTCGGCGCCCGCGTTCTGCAGCAGCGAGATGAGCTTCAGCGCCGGCGACTCGCGCACGTCCCCGATGTCCGGCTTGTACGCCACTCCGAGCACGAGGATCCGCGAGCCCTTCATCGCCCGCTGTGCGTGATGGTTGAGCGCCTGCGACACGAGCGAACGGCAGAAGTAGGGCATCTCCTCGTTCACCTTGCCGGCTAGCTCGATGAACTCCGTGTAGAAGCCGAACTCGCGCGCCTTCCAGCTCAGGTAGAACGGATCGACCGGGATGCAGTGCCCGCCGAGCCCCGGCCCCGGGCTGAAGCGCATGAAGCCGAACGGCTTCGTCGCGGCGGCGTCGACCACCTCCCAGATGTCGATCCCCATCCGGTCGCAGAGGATGGCGAGCTCGTTGACGAGCGCGATGTTGACCGAGCGGAAGATGTTCTCGAGCAGCTTCGTCAGCTCGGCCGCCTCGGGGCTCGTCACCTCGTGGACGGTGTCGATCGCGCGCCCGTAGAGCTCGGCGGCGCGGCGGGTGCAGGCCGGCGTGATCCCGCCGAGCACCTTCGGCGTCGTCTTCGTCGTCCAGTTCTCGCGGCCGGGGTCGACCCGCTCCGGGGACATGGCGAGGAAGAAACCGTCGCCGGCGCGCAGGCCGCTGCCCTCCTCGAGGATCGGCTGGAGCAGCTCGCGCGTGGTCCCGGGCCAGGTCGTCGACTCGAGCACGACGAGCTGGCCCTCGCGCAGCACCTTCGCGAGCCGCCGCGCAGCGCTCTCCACGATCGAGAGGTCGGGCTCGCGCTGATGCGAGAGCGGCGTCGGCAGCGCGATCAGGATCGCG
>DATEPQ010000151.1:0-5593 GCA_035273125.1 Gaiellaceae bacterium | reverse complement strand
GAACCAGAAGATGCTCTGCCAGCCGAATCCGTCCGCCAGGACCCCGCCGAGCACCGGGCCGAGCGCGAGCGCCAGGCCCGACACCGCCGCCCAGACCCCGAGCGCGCGGGCCCGCTCCGCCCGCTCCGGGTAGATGTGGCGGATGAGCGAGAGTGTCCCCGGCTCGGAGGCGGCCGCACCGAGCCCCATCACGAGCCGCGCGGCGATGAGCACGCTCGTGCTCGTGGCGAGGGCGGCGACGATCGAGCCGCCGCAGAAGATCGCCACGCCGGCGAGCATCACCTTCTTGCGCCCGAACAGGTCGCCGAGCGTGCCGCCCGTCAGCATCAGCGCGGCGAACGCGAGCATGTAGCCGTCGACGATCCACTGCAGGCCGCTGACGCTGGCGCTGAGGTCCGACTGGATGTCGGCGAGGACGACGCTGACGATCGTGTTGTCGAGGAAGGTCAGGAAGAGGATCGCGCAGAGGGCCGCGAGCGCAGCCGCGCGGGCGTGACGCTGCCGGAACAGCGCGAGCGAGCTCACACCGCGGACGTTACGACTTGCAGACGGACGGAGTGCTGCCCTGCAGCGAGACGAGCTTGCACAGGGTCGCGTCCCCGACCTTCCAGACCCCGTTCTGGCGCACCGCGGTACCGGTCTGCTGCGGGAGTCCGGCGCCCCCGAGCTTGACGGTGTAGACGACCTTCGCGTTGTTCGGGCCGCGGAGCGTCACCGACGACACGGTCGCGTGCACGTTCTTCGCCAGCGGGTTGCTCGCGAAGGCCCGGATCACCGGCTTGAACTCCGCGCCGTTCTGGAGCACGGCGGCACGCTGGGAGACGGACGCCTGGCCGGAGAAGAACTTCTGATACGCGCTCTTGATCTGACTCTCCGCGCTTGGTTTCCCGCTTGTCGTCGGACTGCTCTGCGGGTGCGAGGATCCGCAGGCGGCGAGCATGAACGCTGCGACGACCAGGAGCACGAGCCGTCTCATGGCTAGACCTCCTGCAGCGACCGCGCTCCCGGCCCGACGTACTTCGCCGACGGGCGAACGAGCACCCCTAGCCGCTTCTGCTCGAGGATGTGCGCCGACCAGCCGGCGGTGCGCGAGCACGCGAACATCGCGGGCGCGAGCGGCGGCGGCACCTCGGCGACGTCGAGGACGACGGCCGACCAGTACTCGACGTTCGTCCACGAGTGGCTCGGGCTCTTCTTCGCAATCGCCTCGTGTGCGACCTGCTCGAGCTCCTCAGCCACCGCCACGCGCGGTGAGCCCAGCTCCTTCGCGACGCGCTTGAGGACGCGGGAACGGGGGTCCTCGGCGCGGTAGACACGGTGGCCGAAGCCCATGATCCGCTCGCCGCGGCCGAGCGCCTCCGCCACCCACTTCTCGGCGTCGCCCGACTCGGCGACGGCGTCGAGCATGGGGAGAACGCGCGCCGGCGCGCCTCCGTGGAACGGCCCGGAGAGGGCACCGACCGCCGAGGAGAGCGCAGCGCCGGCATCGGCGCCGGTCGAGGCGACGATGCGCGCCGTGAAGGTGGACGCATTGAGGCCGTGCTCGGCCGTGCAGATCCAGTACGTGTCGATCGCCTTCGCCGAGCGCTCGTTCAGCTCGCCGCGCCACTCGAGGACGAACCGCTCCGCGGCGGTCTGCCCCTGCGCGACCGTCTCCGGAGGGACCGGCGGCAGATCGGCCCCGCGCGCCGACTGCGCGACCACCGAGAGTGCCGCCGACGAGAGCCGGCGCAGATCCTCCTTCGCCTGCTCGTCGTCGATGTCGATGAACTGGCCGAGCTTCCATTCGCCGCTGAGCGCCGCCAGCGTCGACTGGAGGTCGGCGGTGAACCCGCCCGTGCGGCGTTCGAGGTCGACGTGCTCGTACGGAAGACCCGGCTGGAGCGACTCGTCGACGAGCAGCCCCCACACCTGCTCGAACGGCACCTTGCCGACGAGATCCTCGATGTTGACGCCGCGGTAGCGAAGCTCGCCGCCGTCCTTGTCGGGCTCGGCGATCTCGGTCTCGAACGCGACCACCCCCGCAAGACCCGGACTGAACTCGTTGCTGCTCATGCGTGTATCTCCTCCAGCTCGATCTCCTGTCCGGCGCCGCGTTCCCGCGCTGCCGCAAGCACGAGCGCCGCGGCGGCGAGGTCCTGGACGGCGACGCCGACCGATTTGTAGAGCGTGATCTGATCCTCGGAGCTGCGCCCGGCCGCCGTGCCGCCGATGACCTCGCCGAGCTCGACCACTCCCTCGCGGCCGCGCGGGCCGAGCTCCGGCGCGCCGGCGGGAAGCGGCGCGAACGCCGAGTCGCGCTGCTCGACCACCACGACGTCCGCCTTCTCGACGATCGCGGGGTCGAGCTCGGAGCCGCCGTCGCCGCCGAGGGTCGATCCGACCGAGCTGACATGCGTGCCCGGACTCAGCCAGTCCAAGCGGACGACGGGCTCCTGCGCGGCGGTCGTCGCGTGGACGACGTCGGCGCCGCGCACGGCGGCCTCGAACTCACCGCGGCCGGCCACCCGCACCTCGGCGAAGTCGCGCGCGCGAGGGAACATCTCCTGCGCGGACCGGGACTGCACGCCGGTGCCGAGGATCGCGAGGACACGCGCGCCGGGCCGCGCGAGCAGCCGGGTCGCCAGCGCTGCGGCTGCGGCGGTGCGCATCGCGGTGATGTACGTCCCGTCCATGAGCGCAACCGGCGTCCCGGTCGCGGGATCGAAGAGCGCGATCGCCGCCTGGTGCGTCGGCCGGTCGCGGTTCTCCGGGAAGAGCGTGACGAGCTTGCACCCGAGGCCCGCAGATGGCGTGTAGCCGACCATCGTCCCGAGGACGCCCGCCTCGGAGAACGCGCCGACTCGCGGTACGAGGGATGCTTTGCCGGCGGAGAGCTCCGCGTGCGCGGCGGCAAGCGCGTCGAGGAGCGCATCGAGATCGAGCAGCTCCTCCACTTCACTACGGCTCAGGACCAGCATCGCAGTCCTGACGGTACTCCCTCGCCTATCAGCCGACGAGTGTGAGCGTCCAGTCGGGCCGGTGCTGCGCGTCGAGCGAGAAGAGGAGGATCCTCTGCCACTGGCCGAGGCACAGCGTCCCGTCGGCGAACGGCACCTGCTCCGAGCGCGGCCCGAGCAGGAAGGCGAGCAGGCGCTCGCGCGAGCGAAGCTTCGCCGGCACGACGCGCTCGAGCAGCTGCTCGAGATCCTCGAAGAAGCCTGTCTCCCGTTCCTGCACGCGCACGAGCGAGAGCGGGCTCGCGCTGTGGAGATAGGCGATGCCCGCGCTGACACCGGACTCGGCGACCTCGCGCGAGACGTCGTTCGTGATGTCCATCACCGACAGCGACGGGAGAGCCGCGGCGATCGAATAGGGAACCTCGACGGTCGTCATGCCTGTGCGACCTCCTTGGGCAGCCTGAAGTGGACGTCCTCCTTCGCGACCTCGATCTCCTCCGGCAGCGCATAACCAACCTCGGCGAGCCGCGCCCCCGTCGCCCGTACGAGCTCCTCGGGCGTCGACGCGCCGGCGGTGAGGCCGATCGTCTCGTGCCCGTTCAGCAGCTCCTCGTCGAGCGGGCTCTCGCCGTCTACGAGCGTCGCCTGCGCGCCCGCGGCCTGGGCGACTTCGACGAGCCGCTGCGCGTTCGAGCTCGTCTCGGAGCCGATGACGAGCACGAGCGTCGCACCCTGCGAGACCATCGCCTTCACCGCGTCCTGGCGGTTCTGCGTCGCGTAGCAGATGTCGTCGGCGTGCGGTCGCCGCAGCGTGCCGAGGTGATCCTCTAGCGCGTCCACGATCGGCGCGACATCGTCGAGGGACAGCGTGGTCTGGGTGACGACGGCGACCGGCTTGTCGGTGGCGAGCTCGCGGGCCTGCTCGGGCGACTCGATCACGACCGTGGAGTCGGGCCGTTCGCCGAGCGTGCCGATCACCTCGACGTGATTCTTGTGGCCGACGAGCGCGACGAGATGCCCGCTGTCGGCGTAGCGACGCGCTTCCGCGTGCACCTTGTTCACGAGCGGGCAGGTCGCGTCGACGACTCGGAGCCCGCGCCGCTGTGCGTTCTCCTTCACCGCAGGCGCGACCCCGTGCGCCGAGAGCACGCAGATCTGTCCCTCCGGGATCTCGGCCTCGTCCTCGACGAAGACGGCGCCGAGCTCCTCGAGCCGGCGCACCACGTGCTCGTTGTGGACGATCTGGTGCCGGACGTAGACCGGTGGGCCGTACTGCTCGAGCAGGCGCTCGACGATCTCGATCGCGCGGTCGACTCCGGCACAGAAGGAGCGCGGCGCGGCGAGGAGCACGCGGCCCCTCACCACACGTCCCTTCCGGACACGTCCGGAACCAGGTTCCGGACGTGTCTGCACGAGACAGGGCTCATGTCGCCACCGCCTGTTCCAGCGCCCGCAGTGCCGTGAGCGCCCCGCGCATCGAGCGGATCGCGTCCCCGCGGCGGGTTACGACCCAGCGCAGGAGGCCGGCCACATTCGTGCGACCGTCGGCATGCACCGTCGTGTCGACGCCCTCGACCATGCTCCCCGCGTCGTCGGAGATCGCCCGAACGACGCCGGCGAGACGGCCGCTCCGGGCTAGAACGCCGCTCTCCATGTCCACCGCGTCGGCGCCGCTCGCCTCGTGCAGGCGTGCGCGCTCGGCCGCGTCGTGGACGAGGACGTCGCCCCCGAGGACGACCCCGAGGCGGGCGCCGCGGACCCCGAGGCCCGGCCCCTCCCAGAGCGTGATGCCCGTCTCGTCGACCACCCGCGTCGCATCGAGCACGTCGCCGATCCGCAGGCCGCCGAGCGAGCCGGCGAGCCCGAACGAGACGAGGCTCCCCTCGGGAACGCCGTTCGCGACGCAGACGCCGACGCGCACGGTGCTCAGGCCGAGGCGCTTGGCGACGCGCTCCTCAGCAGTCGTCGCCACCGCGAACGTCAACCCGTCAGCGTCCATGCCACACTCCGCACGGTCTCCTTCAGGCTCTTCGAGGCCTCGTACGCCGCCGACGGCTCGAACCCGCAGTGGATGCCGCAGTGCTCGCAGCGCGGGTCGTTGCCGGGCCCGTAGGCCTCCCACTCCATCCCCTCGAGCAGCGCCTCGTACGTGGGGAAGATCCCGTCGGTCAACAGGTAGCACGGGCCCTTCCAGCCGTACGGGTTGCGCGTGATCGAGCCCCACGGCGCGCACGTCAGCTCGCGCGAGCCGGTGAGGAAGTCCTGGTAGATCGGCGACGCGATCCAGCGGTAGCCGTGCTCCTTCGTCGCAGCGCGGATCGCCCGGAACTTCTCCTCGTGCTCGTCCCGCGTCATCGTCAGCGCCGGGTCGATCTGGGAGTACTGGTAGCCGGGGGCGATCATCATCCCGTCGATGCCGACCTCGTCGGTGAGGTAGCGCATCATCTCGATCACGTCGCCGACCTCGGTCTCCTTGAAGATCGTCGTGTTGGTCGTGACGCGGAAGCCGCGCTCGCGCGCCGTCTTGATCGCGTCGATCGCGATGTCCCAGAGGCCCGGGTAGTCGCAGACGTAGTCGTGGATCTCGCGCATCCCGTCGAGGTGGATGACGAAGCTCAGGCGGTTGGACGGCTCGAACCAGTCGAGGCACTGCT
>DATEPQ010000150.1:0-3200 GCA_035273125.1 Gaiellaceae bacterium | reverse complement strand
CGCTCGGCGCAACCGACGTGGTCGACGCCTCGGCCGCGGACCCGGTCGAGGCCGTGCGCGAGCTGACCGGCCGCCGCGGCGTCGAGTTCGCCTTCTCGGCGGTGGCCGCGCCGGCGGCCCTCGTCCAGGCGATGCGGATGTGCGCGTACGCGGGCACTACCACGCTCGTCGGCATGCCGGCGGCCGGAGCGAAGCTCGACGCCGACCTCGAGGCGGATTTCTTCGGCCCGCGGATCACGCTCGCGGTGACCCACGGCGGCGACACGATCCCGCAGGAGGACTTCCCCTTCCTCGCGCAGGCGGCGCTCGACGGCCGGATCGACCTGGCCCGGTTCGCGACGAGCACGATCTCGCTCGACGAGGTGCCCGAGCAGCTATCCCGGATCGGCGAAGGCGGCGGGATCCGAACCGTCGCGCTGTTCTAGTCCGCGCCGGTCCGCTCGAGAATCTCGTCCACCGTCTGCTCGGGTGGCTGATCGGACGTGTCGAGCCAGAGCCCGAGCCGCGGTGTCGTAGCCGTGAAGTCCTCATGGTGACCCTCGACCGTCCAGGCACCGAGATATCCCTTGTCGGCCCGTCCCCGCTCACGGTCGGCCAGCGTCTCGAGCGACGGTGCCAGGACCACCACGTGACACGGCCGGCTCCGGATCATCTCCCGATACTCGCCGAGGAGGGGACCGACGGCGACATCTTCGAGCGCGACGACGAACCCGGCTTCGGCGTAGGAGTCCGCAGCGGCGGCGGCGAGCCGGTATCGCAGCCGCAACTGCGCGAGCGCCTCCGCCGTGGGCTCCGGCGTCATCTCGGCGCGGCCGCTGACTATCTGGCGTCGGAAGACGTCACCCTCGAGGTGAACGCCCCGGGGGAAGCGCGACGCGAGAAGACGGGCCACGGTGGACTTGCCGGCCGCCATCGGACCCGCGATCAGGTAGACGGCGGGCGCCATCGGGGACGGCGCTAGCTGAGGCCCTGCCTGCGCGGCAGGTCGATCTCCTCGTTCACGAGGTGACCGTCCCGTTCGACGTAGCCGCCCTTGCCGCCCACGACGAGCACGATCGCGTCCTCGTCGCCGGCGTTCGAGATGCGGCGCGGGGTGGTCGAGCTCGCGTGGAAGAGGCCGCCCTCGGCGAGTTCGTGCGACTCGCCGTCGACGTCGACGCGGATGCGACCCCTGTGCACGAAGTAGAGCTCGTCCTGTGTGTCGTGGAAGTGCTCGGGGCCTTCGTAGTGCGCGGGGAAGACGATCGCGTTGACGCCGAACGCCTCCACGCCGAGCGCCTGCCGGATCTTGCGGAAGCCGTAGCCGTCGCCCAGCTCGTCGAGGGAGGAGAACGCGTGGCTCACGCGGAGCAGGGCTCCGCGGTGTGGGCGAGCGGCAGCCGGCCGAGCAGATCGGCGAGCTGGTCGCGCTCCTGCGGGGAGAATTGCGAGCCGAACAGCTCCTCGATGTCCGCGAGGTGCGACTCCCGTGCCTCCTCGATCTTCCTCTCGCCGGCCTTCGTGAGCACCGCGTAGGTCACGCGTGCGTCGGAGTCGCAGCGCTCCTTCGCCACGAGACCGCCGGCCTCCAGCCCGTCGAGCAGACGCGTGATGCCCGAGGCCGTGAGCAGGACGGAGCGGGCGAGGTCGATCCGGCGCATGCGCTGCCCCTCGGCGTAGTAGAGCTGCACGAGGACGTCGAAGTCGCTCAGGGTCAGCTCGTGGACGGCCTCCAGCCGCGACGAGAGCTCCCGGGTGAGCGCCGCGTGTGCGCGCAGGAAGCGCACCCAGGCCGTGTCGGGCAGACCGGGTCCGGGAGACGGAGGTGCTTGAGTGGTCAATACTTGACTAGGCAATCTTTTCTCGCTATGATCCTTGCGACCTCAAGTATAGAAGGAGCTTGCCCAGATGTCCACCCTTACCACCCCGAAGACCGCCCCGGCCGGCAGCTGGAGCGCCGACCCGGTGCACTCCAATGTCTCGTTCGAGATCGCGTACGCCGGCACGAACACCTTCCGCGGCAGCTTTCGCGAGTACGCCGCCGCGCTCGAGGACGGTGTCCTCACCGGCTCGGCCACGGTCGCCAGCGTCGACGTCAAGGACGAGCAGCTCAACGGCCACCTCCAGTCCCCCGACTTCTTCGACGCCGAGCGGTTCCCGGAGATCTCCTTCCGGACGACCGACTTCGAGCACGGCGAGCTGACGATCAAGGGCGTCACCCGCCCCGTCGCAATCGCGGCGACGATCTCGGAGCCGAACGTCGACCCCTTCGGCCGCGAGCGCGTCGGCATCACGCTGGAGGCGACCGTCGACCGCAACGAGTTCGGAGTCAGCTGGAACGCTCCGAACCAGGGCGGCGGCAACTACCTCGGCGACGACGTCACCATCAAGGCCGAGCTCGCCCTCGTGAGGCAGGCGGACTGACGATGCGGATCCTCGGCGTTTCCGGCAGCCTGCGGGAGAGCTCGTTCAACACGAGCCTCCTGCGAGCCGCCGTCGAGGCTGCGCCCGACGCCGTCGAGCTCGAGCTCTGGGAGGGCCTCGCGGAGCTCCCGCTCTACGACGCGGACCTCGAAGCCGACGCGCCCGCGTCGGTGCGCCGGCTGCGCGAGGACTGGGCGGCCGCGGACGCAATCCTCTTCTCCACGCCCGAGTACAACGGCTCGGTTCCGGGCGGCCTCAAGAACGCGATCGACTGGGCGTCGCGGCCGAAGCTCGAAGCCGTGCTGCGCAACAAGTCGGTCGCCGTCGTCGGCGCGAGCACGGGCCAGTTCGGCGCGCTCTGGGCCCAGCAGGACCTGAAGCGGATCCTCGGCATCGCCGGGGCCCGTGTCGTCGGGACCGAGATCCCGGTCGCCCGCGCACACGAGCGTTTCAACCTCGAGGGCCGGCTCCTCGACGGAGAGATCTTCGAACAGCTCCGGCTGCACCTGACCACTCTCGCTTCGGAGGCCGTCGCGGTTCCCGAGCGAGTCGCTGCCTGAGCAAAAGAGGAGGGGCCGCTTTCGGCGGCCCCTCTCATTCAGTAACCAGCGCGTAGTGGCAGAGGCGCTTTCCAGCTCCGGTCCTGGTAGTGAGACCGGGCGGCGCGGAACGCGATGTCCCCCACGCTGGCTAGGCGGTTCCCCGTAGGTCCGGGGACGGCACCTCTACCCGCTGGTACCTCCACTGCCCGTACTGTCTGAAATCACTCTCGGACCACCTCCTTTCCGCGGTACCTG
>DATEPQ010000149.1:0-5294 GCA_035273125.1 Gaiellaceae bacterium | reverse complement strand
GTCGGACGGAACGCGCGCGAGGTCGTGGCGGCCGCACGTGAGCTGGGCGTTCACCCCGGCTACGCGCTCGGTCGCGACTACGAGGGCATGGACGACGTCCTGCTCGTCGCGGTCACCGAGCGCCGCACGCCGGAGGAGATCGACCGCCTCGCCGACGTGCTCGCCGAGGTCACCCGATGAAGCTCATCTACGAGAAGTCGCAGGCCGGGCGGCGCGCGTCGGCGCTGCCGCGCTACGAGAACCTGCCGGCGCCGCCGGAGCTACCGGAGGACCTCCGTCGTGCCGAGCCCCCGCGCCTCCCAGAGGTCGCCGAGTTCGAGCTCGTGCGCCACTTCACCGAGCTCTCGACGCGCAACTTCGGCGTGGACACGGGCTTCTACCCGCTCGGCTCCTGCACGATGAAGTACAACCCGCGGATCAACGAGCGGCTCGCGGCGCTGCCGGGGTTCGCGCGGCTTCATCCGCTGCAGGAGGAGGAGGGCGCGCAGGGCGCGCTCGAGCTGATGTGGCGGCTGCAGGAGATCCTCGCGGAGGTGACGGGCCTCGACGCGGTCTCGCTCCAGCCGGCCGCCGGCTCACAGGGCGAGCTCACGGGTCTCCTGCTCGTGCGCGCGTACTTCGCCGCCCGGGGCGAGGGCGAGCAGCGGCGGAAGGTCGTCATCCCGGACACGGCCCACGGCACGAACCCGGCCTCGGTGACGATGGCCGGCTACGAGCTGACGCCCGTCCGCACCGACGCGCGCGGGAACATCGACGTCGACGACCTGCGCGGGAAGGTCGACGAGCACACCGCGGCGCTCATGCTCACGAACCCGTCCACGGTCGGCCTCTTCGACGAGAACATCGAGGAGATCCAACGGATCTTCCACGGAGCGGGCGCGCTCATGTACTACGACGGCGCGAACCTCAACGCCGTGTGCGGGATCTCGCGGCCCGGCGACATGGGCTTCGACATCGTCCACATCAACCTGCACAAGACGTTCTCGCAGCCCCACGGGGGCGGCGGTCCGGGCGGCGGGCCGGTCGCCGTGCGCGACATCCTCGAACCGTTCCTGCCGGTGCCGGCGGTCATTCGTCGGGAGGGGGGCAGCTTCGGCCTCGACTACGACCGACCGCAGACGATCGGCAAGGTGCGCGGCTTCACCGGCCCCTTCGGCGTCTTCGTCCGCTCGTACGCCTATATCCGGATGTGGGGGCCGCGGCTACGCGAGATGTCAGAGGTCGCCGTCCTCAATGCGAACTACGTCCTCGCGCGGCTGAAGGAGGCGTACGACCTGCCCTTCGTCCGGCTCTGTATGCACGAGTTCGTGGTTTCCGCGCGGAGCCTGAAGAAGCAGCACGGGTGTACCGCACTCGACGTGGCGAAGCGGCTGATGGACTACGGCTTCCACCCGCCGACGATCTACTTCCCGCTCATCGTCCCCGAGGCGCTGATGGTCGAGCCGACCGAGACGGAGGCGAAGGAGACGCTCGACGCCTTCTGCGACGCGATGCTCGCGATCGTCCGCGAGGCGGCGGACGAGCCCGAGCTGCTGAAGGAGGCGCCGCATCATCGGCCGGTGAAGCGGCTCGACGAGGTGCGCGCGGTGCAGCAGCCCGTCGTCAGGTACGCGTTCGGCGAGGCGCGCGAGACGGTCGAGGCGCCGAAGGGCGCCTGAGCTCGAGCGACGCGCCGACGACGCTTCCGCCCAGCCCTTCGAGCAGCGTCCGCGATGCGACGTTCTTCTCGTCCACGTCGGTCCGCACTTCGTTCACGCCACGAGCCTGGAGCTCGGCGAGGACCTCCCCGATCAGCCAGCGCGCGATCCCTCGCCGCCGCACCGAGCGGCGCACGCCGATGAAGCCGAGCCTCGGCTGCCCGGGGCGGAGCCATACCCGGCAGATCCCGACGTGCTCGCTGCCGGACCTCGCGACGAGGTAGACCGCGGGATCGAAGTGAGGCGAGAGATAGGTCTCTTCGCGGAACTCGGCGGCCGTCCAGCGCCAGCCGGCCGTGCCCGGGACGTCCTGGCGGAGCTCGTCGTCGAGCAGTCGCAGCGTCTCCGCGTCCACCTCGTCGGCCCGTAGGCTCTCGACTCCGGGCGGGGCCGGCGCTCGCGGCACGTCTGTCGGGAGCACGAGCTCGAGCTCACGGCGCTCACGCACGAAGCCCAGAGCGTCGAGCGTGCGCACTCGCTCGGGGGCGTTCTCGTCGGCCGTGGCGAACAGCTCGCCCGGCGGAAGCTCGCCTTCGGGGTTGCCGACGACGAAGCGACGGCCGTCCGGGCGGACGAACGTTCGTGCCTCAGGCATGGATGCGCGCAGACTCGCGACGCGGTCGCTTTGGAGCGGCCGCGAGCTGCCCGCAGGCGGCCTCGATGTCCCGCCCGCGCGTCAGGCGCACGGTGACCGGCACCCGGGCGCGCTCGAGCTCGTGCCGGAAGGCGGCGATGCGGTCGCGCGAAGAGCCTTCGTACAAGCCTGTCGGGTTGTAGGGGATCAAGTTGACCTTGAAGTGCTCACGTCCGAGCAGCTCGGCGAGGGCGCGCCCCTGTTCGGGCGAGTCGTTCACACCCGCGAGCATCACGTACTCGACGAAGACGCGGCGGTTCCTCGCCTCCGCGTGCCGGCGGCATTCGGCGACGACGTCGGCGATCGGGTAGCGCTCGTTGACGGGCATGATCCGCGAGCGCAGCTCGTCGTCCGCCGCGTGGAGCGACAGCGCGAGCCGGATGGGCTCGTCCACCTCCGCGACGAACCGGCGCAGGCCGGGCAGCCAGCCGACCGTCGAGATCGTGGTGCGTCGATGCGTGATCCCGACGTCCGGCAACCGCCGCGCCGCCGCGAGCACCTCGTCGAGGTTCAGCATCGGCTCGCCCATCCCCATGAAGACGGCATGGTCGACCTTCGAGAGCCGGCGGAAGTGCAGCGCCTGGTCGAGGATCTCCGAGGCAGTGAGATTGCGACCGAACGCCATCGCGCCGGTCGCGCAGAACGTGCAGGTCAGCGGGCAGCCCGACTGCGAGGAGAGACAGAGCGAGCGCCGGCCGTCGCGGTAGCGCATCAGCACCGCCTCGACGGGATGGCCGTCCGCGGTGCGGAAGAGTGTCTTCACCGTGCCGTCTCTCGACTCGCGCTCGGTCTCGACCGCGAGCGTCGAGAACGGCACGGCGGCCGCGAGCTCCTCGCGCAGCGCGCGCGGGACGTTGGTCATCGCGTCGTAGCCGACCACGCCGCGCGCAGTCCACTCCCACACCTGGCGGGCGCGGAAGGCCGGCTCGCCGCGCTCGCGCAAGGCCTGCTCGAGGAGGTCCAGGTCCATCGGCCTACGGTAGCGTCCTCGCTCGTGATCGACCTTCGCTCCGACACCGTCACGAAGCCGACGCCGGGGATGCTCGACGCGATGGCCGCCGCCGAGGTCGGCGACGAGCAGATGCGCGAGGATCCGACGACGAATGAGCTCCAACGCCGGATGGCCGAGCTGCTCGGGCACGAGGCAGCGCTCTTCCTTCCGACCGCGACCATGGCGAACCAGGCCGCCCTGCGCGTGCTCAGCACCCCCGGGTGCAAGGTCGTCGCCGAGGAACGGACGCATGTCCTGATCTACGAATGGGGCGGGCCGGCGATCCACTCCGGCCTCGTGATGCAGGGGCTCGTCGCCGAGGCCGGTAGGCCGACAGCGCAGCAGATCGAGGAGGTCGACGAGCTCGGACCCGGCAGCGTCCTCGTGCTCGAGAACACCCACCGCAGCTCCGGCGGACGGATCTGGCCGCTCGAGGAGTTCCGCGCGGCGGCCGGGGCGGCGCGGGCGCGTGGCGCAGCGGTGCATCTCGACGGCGCGCGCATCTTCAACGCCTCCGTCGTCGCCGGCATCGCACCGGCGGAGTGGGGCGCGCTCGCGGACACCGTCACCGTCTGCTTCTCGAAGGGGCTCGGTTGCCCGTTCGGCGCCGTCCTGGCCGGTTCCGCGGAGACGATCGAGGGCGCCTGGGAGGGAAAGTTTCTCTTCGGCGGTGCGCTCCGGCAGTCGGGCACCGCCGCGGCCGCGATGCTGTACGCGCTCGACCACCACGTCGAGCGGCTCGCCGACGACCACGCCCGCGCGCGGCGGCTTGCGGAGGGGATCGGGATCGATCCCGCGACCATCGAGACGAACTTCGTTCCCATCCCGGACGAGCCCGGCCTCCGCGAGCGGCTGTTGGAGCGGGGCGTCCGCCTCGGCGGCCTTCGTCCGGGCTGGTTGCGCGCCGTCACGCACCTGGACGTCGGCGACGAGCAGATCGAGCAGGCGACCGAGCGGATGCAGGAGGTGGTCGGTGTCCACGCCTGAACGGCTCAGCGCGAAGCTCGAGCAACTCCTCGCCGGCGCGCAGCGCGAGAAGCGGCTCCCGAGCATCGCCGGCGCAGTCCTCCGCGACGGTGAGCTCGCCTGGGAGTCGGCGATCGGCCTGGCCGACGTCGAGGCCGGCCTCGAGGCGACGCCCGACACGCAGTACCGCGTCGGCTCGATCACGAAGACCTTCACGGCCGCCGCGATCATGCAGCTGCGCGACGCAGGGAAGCTCGACCTCGAGGACACGCTCGACCTGCACGTCGAGGGCGCCGCCCACCGGCCGACGATCCGCCGCCTCCTCTCGCACGCCTCGGGCCTGCAGCGCGAGACGCACGACGACTCGTGGCTGACGCTTCGCTTCGCGCCGCCGGACGAGCTGCTCGAGACGCTGGAGAAGGCCGAGATGGTGCTGCCCTCGGGGGCGCGCTTCCACTACTCGAACCTCGCCTTCGCCTTGCTCGGCATCGTCGTGGAGCGCGTCTCCGGGATGCCGTACATGGACTACGTGCGCGAGCAGCTCTTCGAGCCGGTCGGGCTGACGCGGCTGAGCTTCGAGCCCGAGCCTCCGGCGGCGACGGGCTACGTCGGGCAGCCGTACGCCGACGGCGTCTGGAACGCGGTGCACGTCGAGACCGGTGCGTGGGCCTCCGCCGGCCAGCTCTGGGGAACGGTCGGCGACCTCTGCCGCTGGGGCGCGTTCCTCGCCGACCCCGACGAGGCGGTGCTCGCGAAGAAGAGCGCCGAGGAGATGCGCACCGTGCAGGTGATCGCCGAGCACGAACGCTGGCTCGCCGGCTACGGGCTCGGGATGATCCTCCGCCGTGACGGGGAGCGGATCCTCGCCGGCCACACCGGCTCGATGCCCGGCTTCATCGCGTTCCTGTTCGCGTCGCCGGGGGAGAAGGTCGCCGCGGCGCTGCTCACGAACGAGAGCCAGGGGCTAATCGGGGAGCTCGGCCTCTCCCTCGTGCGCACGACGGTG
>DATEPQ010000148.1:0-10625 GCA_035273125.1 Gaiellaceae bacterium | reverse complement strand
CGACTTTGCCGCCGACGCCGCCAGCCGTCCAGCGTCGCAAGCTCGATGTCCCGGGCCTGGTCGCGGGCGCCTGCGCGATCACCGCGGTGACGTTCGCCGTCATCGGCGGCGAGAACCGCGGGTACGGGACGTGGTGGATCGACGCGCTCTTCGCCGTGGGCGCCGTCCTCGTCGTCGCCTTCGTCCTCATCGAGCAGCGCGTCCCGGACCCGGTGCTGAGGCTCGAGTTCCTCCGCAACCCGACCTTCGCGGCCGCCAACGTCGTCGCCTTCGCCACGAACCTTTCGGTCTTCTCCGTCTTCTTCTTCACCGCGCTCTACCTGCAACTGATCTCGAACTTCTCGGGCAACCAGATCGCGCTCACCTTCACCTCGCTCGCGGTGACGATGATCGCGGCCGGGCTCGCGGCCGGCTACTGGACGGCGCGCGTGGGGCCGAAGGTGCCGATGGTCGTCGGCTGCGGCCTCGCCGGAGCGGGGCTCTTGCTCGTCGACCGGCAGCTCACCGCGACGACGAGCATCTCGGCGCTCGCCTGGCCGCTCGCGATCGCAGGAGTCGGCTTCGGGATCGCGCTCGTGACGATGACCGCATCGGTGCTCGCCATCGTTCCGTCCAGGCAGTCGGGAATGGCCGCCTCGACCGTGAACACCAGCCGGGAGCTCGGCGGCGTGTTCGGCGTCGCGGTGCTGGGCGCCGTCGTCAACGCCCAGCTGACGACCGGTCTGAGCGAGAAGCTCGTCCGGCTCCACATCCCGCTCGTCTACCGCCAGGTCGTGATCGACTTCGTCACGACGGGCGGCAACATCACGACCGCGGAGAACAGCCCAGGAGTGAAGGGGCACGAGAAGCTCATCGCCAAGGTGCTCGTGGCGGCCGAGGACTCGGCGGGCCACGGCGTCCACCTCGCGCTGCAGATCGCGGCCGGGATCGTGCTCGCCGCAGCCGTGGTCGCGGCCTTCGCCGCACGGCATAGGGTGACGCGGATGGAAGAGGTGGAGGTCTAGTGCCGCGGGCGGTGCTGATCGGGGGCACGGGAATGATCGGCCGTGCCGCCACACGGGCACTCGCGGAGGACGGCTGGGAGGTCGTCGCCGTATCTCGCTCCGGCACACTGCCCGAAGAGCTGGCGGAGCTTGGCGTGGAGTCGGTCGTGGCCGACCGGGCCGACGACCCGCAGCTGCGGGCGGCGCTTGGATCCGGCGCCGACGTCGTCTACGACAGCGTCGCGATGAACCGCGAGCACGGGGAGCAGCTCAACCGCCTCGAAGGGCTCGTCGGCTCGCTCGTCGTCATCTCGACCGCGTCGGTGTACGCGGACGACGAGGGCAGGGCTTTCGACGGCGAGGGCGGTGAGCTGCCACGGCTGCCCGTGCCGATCCCCGAGACGCAGCGGACGGCGGAGCCCGGCGACGCGACCTACTCGACGGCGAAGGCCGAGCTCGAGCAGACGCTGCTGCACGGTCCCCTGCCGTCGACGCTCATCCGCGCGTGCGCCGTCTACGGTCCGGGGGCGAAGAACCCGCGCGAGCTCTTCTTCGTCAAGCGCGCAGTCGACGGGCGGCGCCGCGTCGCGCTCGCGTGGAAGGGCGAGAGCCGCTTCCACACCGTGTCGGTGAAGAACCTGGCCGAGCTGATCCGCCTCGCTGCCGCACGGCCCGGCGACCGCGTCCTCAACGGCGGCGACCCCGACCCCCCGTCGACCCTCGAGATCTGCCACGCGATCGGCGATGCGCTCGAGCACGAGTTCGAGCCGGTTCTGCTCCCGGCGGACGAGTTCGGCAACCCTTGGGGCGTGCCGGCGTCCTCGCCGCTGATCGTCTCGATGGAAGCAGCGGAGCGTGAGCTTGGCTACCGGCCGGTGGCGACGTACCCCGAGGCGGTGAAGGAGACCTGCGCCTGGCTCGTGAGCGAGCTCGGGCGCGGCCGCACGTGGGAGGGCTCGTACGTCGAAGGCTCGCTCGACTACGCGGCCGAGGACGAGGTGCTCGCGGCGCAGCCATGATCGACCCCGCCGACTACCGCGACCGCTTCCCGATCCTCCAGACCTGCACGTACCTCATCAACCACTCGCTGGCGGCGATGCCGGCGGCGGCCGAGGACAACCTCCGCGAGTACGCGCGCATGTGGCGCGAGCGAGGGATCCGGGCGTGGGCGGAAGGCTGGTGGGACATGCCGGTCACGGTCGGCGACCAGCTCGGCCGGATCCTCGGCGCGCCGCCGGGCTCGATCGTCATGCACCAGAACGTGACCGTCGCCGAGGCGATCGTGCTGTCGTGCTTCGCGCGGGAGCGCGAGCGGAACCGGATCGTCTACGAGGAGGCGAACTTCCCCTCGGTGCGCTACCTCTACCAGGCGCAGCCGGAGCTGGAGGTCGTCGCGGTCGAGGACGACGCGGCGATCCTGGACGCGATCGACGAGCGTACGCTGCTCGTCCCGATCAGCCACGTCCTGTTCAAGAACGGGGAGATCCAGGACGTCGAGCCGATCGTCCGCCGCGCCCGCGAGGTCGGCGCACACGTGGTCCTCGACTGCTACCAGTCGGCGGGCGTCGTGCCGTTCGACCTGACGGAGCTCGGCGTGGACTTCGCCGTCGGCGGCAGCGTCAAGTGGCTCTGCGGCGGCCCCGGCGCGGGGTGGTTGTACGTGCGGCCGGACGTCGCGGAGCGGCTCGAGCCGGCGCTCGTCGGCTGGCAGGGGCACGCGCGGCCCTTCGCCTTCGAGCCGGAGCTCGAGTACGCAGAGGGCGCGCGGCGCTTCCTCACCGGCACGCCGAACGTCCCTGCCCTCTACGCGGCGACGGCGGGCTACGACGTGATCGAGGAGATCGGCGTGCCGCGAATCCGCGAGCGGTCGCTCGTGCTCACGCAGCTTCTGATCGACCTCTGCGACGAGCGAGGGCTCGAGGTCGTCTCGCCCCGCGCGCCCGAGCGCCGCGGAGGGACCGTCACCGTCTCGACGCCCGATCACGCCGCCTGCCACAAGGAGCTCGGCGAGCGCGGGGTCGTCTGCGACTTCCGCCCCGACCCGGGCTCAAGGCTGCAAGCGTCGGCGGCGAAGCCGCCGACGCGCGGCCGGAAAGACCGCGCCGCCTCTGGCGGCGCTGGGGGAATCCGCCTCGGTCCGCATTTCTTCAACACGGAGGACGAGGTCAGGTACGCGGTCTCTGCGCTCGCTGACGTCGTCGCCACCGGCGCCTACGAACGCCATGCGGGCGCGCCTTCCCTCTTCTGAGGGTTCGCTGCTACAAATCGCGGGCCGATGGATGGGGTCGTGCGGCGGCTCGCGCTTCTCGTTCTCGTGGTCCTGGCGCTCAGCGCAGGATCCGGTGCCGCGCGCTCGCTCTCGGCGACGGTGGGCGTCTACCCCTCGGGGACGACGTTCTCCGCCTCCGCCGCAGCGCCTGTCCATGCCGCGTCCTCGGTGTCGCTTGCGATGCCGGTCGGCGGAGTCGACGATGCCACGCTTCTCGTCCGCGGAGCGCAGCAGGTTTCGATCTCGTCCCCGGCCATCGCCGCTCCGCTCCAGCTGAAGCTCCTGTTCGCGCACTACGTCTCGGTCGGCGGGAAGCCCGTCCCGGACGCGCTCATGCCCTGGGACGGCTCGCAGCGCGCGACCGAGCACACGAACCAACCCGTCTGGCTGCAGGTGACCGTCCCTTACGGCACCGCGCCGGGCACGTACCAGGGCTCGGTCGTGGTCGCCGCCGACGGGAGCCGGACGTCGGTGCCGATTGCGGTCACCGTCTCGCCGGTGACCCTGCCGCGGCAGAACCAGGTCGCCGGGAGCCTGCTCACCGCCTTCAACTCCTCCCCGCAGTCGTATGCAAACAAGGCGGCCGAGCTCTACGGCGTCTCGCCGGAGTCGACGCTGCCGGGGCTCTTCAGCTTCCTCGCCTCCTACCGGCTCTCGCCGAACAGCTGGGGCTACGGCAACCCCAGGGCCGACTCGGGCTACACGAGTGACCGCCGCTGGTGGCTCGACAAGACCGGGCAGATGATCGCCGCGGCCGGCCAGCCCGCGCAGTTCGCGTCGATGTGGATCCCGATCTCGAACAACCGCTGGAGCCCGAGCACGTACGTCGGCGGCCGCTCGCCGTTCAAGCCGCAGGGCTGGTGCTCGTACCTCCGCGCCGTCCACGGCTTCTGGCAGCAGCACGGCTGGCTCGGCTCGTACCCGTATCTGTATGGGATGGACGAGCCCGGCGCGTCGCGCTTCCGGGTCGTCGGGAAGCAGGCGAAGGAGACGCACTCGTGCTTCCCGGGCGGTCACGTGCTCGTGACGGGCAAGCCGACCGCTCAGAACCGTTTCCTCTGGAACGGCGGCTCCGACGACGTCGACGTCTGGGTCGTGCTGGCGAGCCGCTACTACGGCAGGTACACGAACCCGTCCCTGGCGCGCCGCGGTATCTCGCATGCCAGGGAGGAGCTCGCGCTGATCAACTCGGCGCGGCGCCACCACAAGCAGATCTGGGCGTACACGTACGATGCCGCCTCCCACTCGACGCCCGGCTTCGCGGCCACCGAGGCGACGGTCGACCCGCGCGTCTTCGCCGACTGGGCGGCGTACGAGGGCATCACCGGCCTTCTCTACGGACAGGGGACGACGACGTACTCGAAGGGCAACCCGCTCGTCTCGAACGACAGGGCCGACGGCTCCTACGTGCTCCTCTACCCCGGCAGGAACGGGCCGATCGCGAGCGCCCGGCTCGAGGTACTGCGCGAGGGGATCGAGGATTGGGAGATCCTGGACGTCGTGCGGCAGAGGCACGGCGCGGCGACGGTACGGAAGCTCCTGCGCGGCCTCTTCTCGAGCACGGCCAAGGGGGCTAGGCTCGGCTGCACGATCGGCTGTCCGCTCAGGACCTCGACGCCGTACTCGTGGCCGAAGTGGTCGCGTGATGCGGGCACGGTCGCGTCGATGCGCGCCGCCGCGCTCCGCGCCGCCTCCTCCTAGCGCTCCTCGCCGGTCGCGGTCGCCGTAACGTTGGCGTCGCTCGCGACATAGAAGGGTGAATGACGCAGCGGTTCGAGCAGATCTACGCGGAGCACCGCGAGGCCGTTCGCGCGTACGTGAGGCGCAGAGCCCCCGACGCACTCGTGGACGACGTGGTCTCGGAGACGTTCGTCGTCTGCCTGCGCAGGATCGACCGCGTGCCCGCGCAGCCTCTGCCCTGGCTGTATGCGGTCGCCTGGAAGACGCTGGCGAACGAGCGGCGCAGGCAGGCGCGGAGTGGAGACCGCCCGGAGTTGCCCTTCGCCGAGCCCGGGCCGGTCGGCGACGGCCTGCTCGCGGCGGCCTTCAACTCCCTCACCGAGCGGGACCGCGAAGTCCTGAGGCTCGTCGCCTGGGAGGGCCTCTCGCTGACCGACGCGGCGAAAGTGCTCGGCTGTTCGGGAGTCGCCTGCCGGGTCAGATACCACCGCGCCAAGACCCGGCTCGCGGCGAGGCTCGAGGCCGCCGGCTCCTTTCGACCCCAGCCGAAGGAAGTGACGAGATGACCGACGAGCTCATTGCGCGCCTCGCGGCCGCGAACCCCGTCCCCCGTGACGAGCCGGGACTGCCGACCCTGGCGGCCTCCAAGCGGCGCCGGCTCGTCGTGCGCGGGGCAGTGGTCGCGGCTGCGGCCATCGCGGCGGTCGTTGCGGCGCTCGCAGCACCCGGGAATCACTCCGGCAGCGTGCTCGGCGGCGGCCCCGGCGGCGCCAGCGCGGCGATCCTCACGCGCATGGAGGCGGCGATCGGGAGCGGGCAGATCATGCACGTCGTCTTCGAGGGCCCGGCTGGGACTCGCTACGTCGATCTGAAGACGGGGAAGCGCACTCCGGCGATCCTGAGCGAGGAGCTGTGGTCGAACCGGCATGGGTACCGCCTCCATCTCGTCGTCCGGGTGAACGGCCGCGTGGTAGGAGACCTGAGCCCGGGCGACTACGTCGGCAGCTTTCAGGGACCGAACGACCCCGCCTTCCTGTCCTTCTGGATCGGGTATCACGCAGCCCTCGAGAACAAGTACGCGCCCGCCGTGGTCGGCGGACGCGGAACCGTCGACGGCCGTCCGGTCGTGTGGATCCGGTTCCCGCTCTGGTACAACACCGGCGGCCCGACGAAGCACGGGCGGCCGGACCCGCGGTCGTTCCCCAAAGCGCTCGCGCAGACGAAGCTCGCGCTCGACGCACAGACGTTCAAGCCGATCCTCGAACGCACCTACGTGGACGGGCGCCGCTTCGACGTCCGGATCCGCCTCGTCGAGGCGATTCCCTACCGGCCACCGGAGCTGTACCGGCGGCGCGGGCCGAAGCTGTTCGACAGCAGGTCCCCGGGAGACCCCTTCGGCGGCCACCCGTTCGCCGGGTTGACCCCGCGCGAGAAGAAGGTTCTCGGGCTCGGGCGGAATGCGCACCGTCTCCGTTCGAGGAGGGTCGTGCCCGCGCCCTGGCTGACGGCCGGCAAGACCGTTGCGGGACTCGGATTCCGTCACGTTTCGCGGCTCCTCTCGCAGCCGCTCGACCAGGTCGGGGGCCTGCCGCTGGCCTGGAGAGGGATCTATCGCGCCGTCAGGCTCGTCTACAAGTCGCAGGAGGGTGTCACCACCCGGATCGACGAGACCTTCCGCCCCGCCGACCCGCGCCCCTGGAAGGGTCTTCCGCCCGGATCGATCGAGATCCAGCCGGGGGAGAGCGTGGGCAAGTCGGGCGCCCACAGGGTGTGGACCGGGTACCTGGTCGAGCACGGCGTCTACATCACGATCACCACGCCCGCCGGCGAACGGGCGCTGCTGAAGATCGCCCGCACGCTTCATCCGGTTCGCGGATAGTGGCCTATCCTCGGGCTGGAACTCGGTGGTCACCGCTGACGAGATCCGTGCGATAGCGCAGACGCTTCCTCGGAGCTACGAGGTGCTCGTGCGCGGCCAGATCAAGTTCCGGGTCGGCCAGATCGTGTGGCTCGCACTGTCGAAGGACGGCGATCGCATGGGGTGCGCTTTCCCGAAGGAGATGCGACAGGCTGCCGTCGAGGCGGAGCCGCACAAGTTCCAGCTGCCGGGTCAGAGCGACATGCGGTTCAGCTGGATCCACGTCCGGCTCGACGCCCTTGACGCCGACGAGATGCGAGACCTTGTCGAAGAGGCGTGGTCGAGGGTGGTCCCGCTCTACGTCGCGGAGGAATACGGCCGCGCCCGGGGATACCGGTAGGGCGGACGCCGTGCTAGCCGGGATCGGTGTAGAGGAGCCGGTCGGCTGCGAGCGTTCCGGGACTCGCCAGCTCGCTGCGCAGGCCCGGCGTGAAGATCGTGCTCCATGCCGTGACGGGATCGCCCGGCGTCAGGTAGTCGAGCCGGACGGGGCTCGGCGTCGGCCCTCCTCCGTAATCGATGGTCGCGGTCTCGGGCACGTCGAGAACGACCGATCGAGCGGGTGCGACGGGCTTTGCTCCGGGCAGCTTCACCCGGTGAACCGCGATCGCCACGCGTCCATCGCTCGCGTCCGTGCTGACGGAAAGGACGGTTCCCGTGAGCCTGATGCCGAGGGGAGACACCGGGGCTCGCGTGGCGCCCGGATAGAGCAGATGGCGGGCGCGCTTGAGCCAGCGGTAGGGCGAGACGGCAGGGCCACCGCCGGGGTGCAGCTCGAAGTGGAGATGCGGATGGATGCCGTTGGCATCGCCTGAGTCGCCGACGAAGCCGAGTAGCGCTCCCGCCGCGACCTTCTGGCCGTCGCGCAGTCCGGGCGCGTACGCGGTGCCGTCGGTGCAGCGGCCCCGGTTGTCGTTGCCCGCTCCGAGATCGTTGTTGAGGTGGATGTAGAGGTACGTGGTTCCACTCCGCCCGTACAGGTAGAGCATGCAGCCGGCGCTCGCCGACCGCGTCCACCGCTTGACGGTGCCGGCTTCGGCGGCCACGACCGGCGTGTGTCGCGCGGCGAGCATGTCGTTGCCCTCGTGGATGCCCTGGCCGCGGGGGTCTCCGAAGTCGTCGGAGTAGGTCGTCTTCCCGACGACGGGGAACACGATCCGTTGGGGAGGCGCCGATCTCGCGGCCGTCGCTCGAGATCGCTGCGCACCTGCCGGCGCGACGAGAATCAGGGCCGCAGCAGCAAGAAGGATTCGGGCTGTCGTCCGGGGCAAACGCATCTCGGGCGGGCTCGAAAGCGCTTGCAGGCTAACAGGGTTTTCGCTCGCCCGCGGCCGACGTCTCCGGCCGGATGCCCGTCAGGACTCGAGAAGTTCGCGTAGCCGCGCGGCGTGCGACGGTGCGGCCGGGTCCTCGTCGTGCCGGAAGTAGACGTAGACCGGCTCGTTCGCCGCCTCTACGGCTGCGACGAAGGCTTCGTCGGGCGCTTCGCGCCGGCGGAGGTAGCGGAACGGAGCCGGATGATCGAGGTCGCCCACCCGGACGGCGCCCGCCTCCGCGAGCCGGGGCTCGATCCCGTCCCACGACCGATGCTCGAGATCGAACGCCAGTCGCAGCGACGGGTCGAGCGAGCCGAGGAGGAGCTCCAGGATCCCTTCGTCGCGCTTCGACTTCAGCGAGATCCGGATCGGTCCCAGCCGATCGCCGAGATGCCGGACGCGGCTCTCGAACTCGGTGACCGTGCGCGGCCGCTCCCCCGGTAGCTTCGGCGCGAACTCGAACCCGTCGGGCACCTGCTCGGCCCAGCGCCGGAACTGCTCCTCGGCCGGCAGCCGGTAGCCGGTCGTGTTCAGTTCGACCGTCGAGAACTGCTCGGCGTAGAAGGCGAGAAAGCCGGACGGATCGAGTCCGGCCGGATAGAAGCCGGGTCGCCAGCTCGGATACGACCAGCCCGAGGTGCCGACCGACACGCGGTTTACTGTGAGCGATCCTTTGGGGGGCGATCCCTTGGCCACGATGGAAACCGTGACATACCCGCTCGAGCGGTTCACGGAGGACGAGCAGGCGCGGCTCGCTCCGCACTTCACGAACCTCGACCGCCCCGTCTTCGCGCTCGTCAACCTGCCGGAGACGGTCAAGGGCGCGCTCTTCGCCCGCTACTCGCGCTACGCCGGCACCTTGCGCCGTCTCTTCCTCGACGAGTTCGCCGACTCCCTGCCCGACGTCCCGGTGGTCGAGCTTGAGGAGGGCGATCGCGCCGCGAAGCTCTACGAGACGATCTTCCTCGGCTACGGCGACGACTCCGTCGCCCAGCTCGGCGGCGCGCACATCGCGTGCGAGTGGACGTCGAACCTGCTTACGAAGATCCTGCAGCGCCCGCGCCTGGCGGCCTACCTCGAGCAGTCGACGCGCTACATCGCCTACGACGCGCAGCTCGACGGGTTCGGCTACCGCTATCACCGCGATCCGCGCTTCGGCTCTCCCTACGAGAGGGCGATGGACGAGCTGTTCGAGACGTACTCGTCGTTGCTCACGGGTGTCTCGGCGTGGGTGGACGAGAAGTTCCCGGCCTCGGAGGGGGAGTCGCCGGCCGCCCACCGGCGCGCAGTTCGTGCGAAGGCGCTCGACCTCGTCCGCGGCGTCCTCCCGGCGGCGTCGCTCTCGCACGTCGGGATCTACGCGACCGGCCAGACGTACGAGCAGCTCGTGCTCCACCTGCTGGCGCACCCGCTCGCGGAGGCCCGCGCCTACGGCGAGATGCTGCTCGAGGAGCTGCAGACGGTGATGCCGAGCTTCGTCGCCCGCGTGCCGCGCCCGGACCGCGGCGGCCGCTGGATCGAGTATCTGCGCGAGCGGAACCAGGCGGCGGCGAGCGTGGTCGAGCGGCTCGGGCTCGGGGAGGCCGCCGAGGCGGTGACGGCTCCCTCGGTCCGCCTGTTGCGCGCGCACGGCAGCGAGGAGGAGCTGCTTGCCGCGCTGCTGTACGAGGCCTCGGCCGTCGGCGAAAGGGAGGCGCAGGCGGCGATCGGAGGGCTTTCGACGGCGGAGCGCGCGGCGCTCGTCCACGACCTCGTCGCCGAGCGCGAGAACCGGCGCCACAGGCCGGGACGCGGCTTCGAGACGCTGACCTACCGCTTCGAGATCGTCTCCGACTACGGAGCCTTCCGCGATCTCCAGCGGCACCGGCTGCTCACGTGCCAGTGGCAGCGTCTCTCGCCGGATCTCGGCGCCGACGTCCCGCACGAGGTCGAGGAGGCGGGTCTCGGCCCGGATTACGCGCGCGCCCTCGAGACGTCACGCGCCGAGTACGAGCGGCTCCGCGGTGAGGGGCTCGCGGAGGAGGCACCCTATGCGCTCTGTCTTGCGTACCGAATCCGTTACGTGCTCGAGCTCGACGCGCGCGAGGCGATGCACCTGATCGAGCTCCGCTCCGGACGCGAGGGCCATCCCTCCTATCGCGCCGTCGCGTTGCAGATGCGCGACGCGATCGCAGCCGTCCATCCGAGTGTCGCCGCGGCGATGACCTTCGTCGACGACTCGACCGAGCCGCGGCTCGAGAGGCTGCTCTCCGAGATGCGCAATGAGGCCCGAGCGGGACGCTGAGCTCGAGAACGAGGTCTACGAGAACGAGAGCTTCCGCGGGCAGGATCTCTCCGGGCTCCGGACGACCCGCTGCACGTTCCGCGGCTGCGACTTCACCCTCGCCCAGATCAACGGCTCCGAGCACGTAGGCACCGACTTCGCCAACTCGACCTTCGAGAGCGCCAACCTGTTCGGC
>DATEPQ010000147.1:0-19028 GCA_035273125.1 Gaiellaceae bacterium | reverse complement strand
CTGGCCCAGGCGAGAGTCAGCAGTCGAGGCTGTTGACCCAGCCGACTACCTATCGGTCGCGGCGCATGCCGTGCCCGAAATACAGGCCAAACGCGAGCGCGAAGAGCAGCGAGATGACCAGAAGGACTGCACCGACGCGACCGGGGCCAGCGATGCCCAGCGCCACAGCTATGACCTCGCCAACGACCCACGTCCGAAAGAGATTCAAGGGCCGACGACGGCCCTCACCAGAACGTGTAGCTCGCGGTCTGACAAGAATCTCAGTATCGGTCGCTGACGATCCCTCCCTGAAGGGAACTCTCGGGCGTCATTCCGGAACACTGGCCCAGGGGACTGCGGGCGGATCAGCGCGACGGCATGCGCCGGAACGCGCTTCGCGCGTAGAGAGAGGCTGGCACCCCCAGCAGCACGCCCACACCCAGGAGCCAACCGTATTTCGTGAACGCATAGAGGCTGACCGCCAAGCTTCCGCCGCACATGATCTCTGAGAGGCGGATGAGATCTCGCCGGGACATAGCCGAGTTATCGGCGAGCGAGCAGCCACGCTTGATGAAGGAAAGCTCCTCGCCTCAGGGGTCATTCCGGAACACTGGCCCCGGCGGGAGTCCTCATCCCTGACGCGCGGGGAACACCGCGTATAGCGCGGCGGCTCCCATCAGCAGGCCTCCACAGGCGCCGAGCACGACAAGTCGGACACCGCCGCCGACTGCGAGCACGAGTGCGAACCCTATGCCTACACCGACCCCTGGCGCCAGGACGCGGAACGCGGTGGGAAGAGGGCGTCCGCCTGCGTCGGCTCGCTCGAGGTCGCCGTAGCGCATCAGTCCGGCGGCGAAGAGTCCGGCCACGAATGCCAGCGCGAACCCGATCCATGCGGCTCGCCCCACGCGAGAGACCGACTCGACGGTGGAAAGACCAAGACCTGTGATCGCAGCGCCGAGCGCAAGACCGAGGGTCATGCGGCGCCATGGACGACGCGCGTTCGCTGCCATGGCGTTCGTATTACCCCGTCAGCCGCACCCTCTCGCCTCAGAGGTCATTCCGGAACACTGGCCCAGGCGGGCGTTACGGCGACCGGTGGCGTGGGAACGCAACGATCAGACTCGCTGTGTCCGCTCGCAGAGTTGGCGCATACCTCTTCTTCATCGCGGTCGCCGCCGGGAGCGGAGTCGCGATGGGATTCATCGCCGCCGACGTTGGCTTTGCGCCAGGGCTTCTCGGGCTGCTTAGTGTGCCTCTCGGTCTGGCGGTTGGCTACATCGCGTTTTCGCCCCGCGTTCAGGAGAAGAGAGTGCCGAAGCGATCCGGTCTCGGCGTGGTCGCGGTCGCCTCGGGCGCAGTGGTCGCAGATCAAGGGGGACACCGCGGAGGGCTTATCTTCGGCCTAATCCTCCTCGGATTCGTGTTCGGACTCTTCCTCTACGTGTTGCTCATGGCAGCCCCTCGCTCGCGCGAATCAGCCGCTGCCTAGTCCGCTCAGAGGTCATTCCCGAACACTGGCCCAGGCGAGCGGCCGGGCGTATTCTCGTGGCATGACCGTGGAGGCAGCAGGCCTGAGGCTCGTCGATTTCGGCGCCCGTCTGCCTGTCCTCTACGGCCGCGAGGCGCGGGCAGGTCGCGCGGCGTCGGCGGCGCGGACGAACACCGTGGTCGTCGGGCCCTCCGATCTGCGCTGGCAGGTGCGACGGCTGTTGCTGCCGTCCGCGATGCGGCCTCATCCACCGTCGGAGATCCTCGCCCTCGCCGATCCGGGCACGGGCTGGACGCCCCTACCGCTCGGCCTGCTGCTCGCCGTCCTCGCCCTCCCATTGCTGCCGCTCGTCCTGCTTCTTCGCTCACTGCACGTGCTGCCGTGGACGGTGGAGGCGCGGACGTACCCGTGGGGGCGGCGCCGGCCGCCGATCGTCTTCGCCTACGAGGTTCGCGGGCGGGACGAGGCAGCCGCGGCGATCGCCGAACTGGCTGACGCCCTCGCGCGCGGGAGCGGGAGCCCGGTTCTGCCCGGCTGCGAGCGCGTGCGCTAGCCGCATGCGTGAGGGCGGTTGCTCCTGCAGGCAGGTGCGCTACCGGCTCACGGCCAAGCCGCTGTTCGTCCACTGTTGCCACTGCCTCAACTGCCAGCGGCAGACGGGAAGCGCGTTCGTGATCAACGTCCTCGTCGAGGCCGACCGCGTCGAGTTGCTCTCGGGCGAGCCGCAGCAGGTCGACGTCCCGCGCGACGGTGACCTCGGCCCGCAGGAGGTCTTCCGCTGCCCGGCCTGCCAGGTCGCGTTGTACAGCGTCTACACCCACCCGGGCGTCCTCTTCGTGCGCGCGGGGACGCTCGACGAGCCGTCGTCGGTCGAGCCCGACGTCCACATCTTTACGCGCTCGAAGCTGCCCTGGGTGGAGCTGCCCGAGGGCGTGCCTGCCTTCGACGTTTTCTACGACGTCGACGCGCTGTGGCCCGAGGAGAGCCTGCGCCGAGTCCGTGGCTAGGCGGCCGCGAAGCCTTCGCGCCGCAGGAGCTCGCGCGCCCGGGCGGCGTTGTCGGCGCCCGCGACGAGGATGACGAGCACGCCCCCGTACTCCGGCGAGACGTGGCGGAGCTCGAAGTCCTCGAGGTTGATCTGCGCGGCGCCGAGGATCTGCGTGATCCGTGCGAGCACGCCCGGCTGGTCGGGGACGCGGATACGGATCCGGTTCAGCTCGGCCGGCGCGGCTCGGTAGGCGAACGACTCCAGGCGCTCGCGGGCGTCCGCGGCAGCGGCGATCGTCTCCTCGATCCGGCGACGGTCGCCTGCTCGCAACGCGTGCTCGAGCTCGTCGAGCGAGGCGCGGAGCCCCCCGAGAGCGGCGGCGATCTCGTCGGCGTTGCCGAGGAAGATGTCGCTCCAGACGGCTGCGTTCGCGCCGGCGAGCCGGGTCATCTCGCGCAGCGACGCGCCGGCGAAGGCGAGCGGGGCGTCGTCTTCCGCCGCGGCCTCGGCAACCCGCAGCATGAGCAGGTTCGCGAGCGCGTGGGGAAGATGGCTCGTGAGCGCGAGCAGGCGGTCGTGCGCAGCGGCATCTGTGCGCACCGCGCGGGCGCCGAGTGACGCGACGAACCGCTCCACGAGCGCGACGCTCTCCAAGGAGGACGTCCGGGTCGGGGTGAGGAACCAGGTCGCCGCGTCGAAGAGATCGGCGGCAGCCCGTGCGGGACCGCCGGTCGCGCCGCCTGCAACGGGATGTCCGGGGACGAAGCGCGAATCCTCCAGCACGGCGAGCGAGCGTTTGGTCGACGCGACGTCGGTGACAGTCGTGTCCGGTCCGGCCGCCTCCAGGACCTCCTGCACGACGCTCGGCGCCGCACCGACGGGAACCGCGACGACGACGAGCTCGGCCTCCGCGACCGCCCCGGCGAGCGACGAAGCCGGCTCGACGGCGCCACGAGCCGCGGCTCGCTCGAGCACGGCCGGGTCGGCGTCGAAGCCGTGACAGCGCGTGTGGGCGCGACCGGCGGCGAGCGCGACGGACGTGCCGATCAGGCCGGTGCCGACGACCGCGAGCCGCTCGACCGCCCGCGCCCGCTCCGTCCCTCGTCCGGGTAAGGCGGGCGCGCTCCGCTCGGCTGCGACCTCCTGCTTCAGGACGTCGAGGACGGCCGAGAAGACCGCGGTCACGCCTCGCTCCGAGAGCGGACCGGTGTTCGCGGCAACGAGCGCCTGCAGCAGCTCCGCCTCGCGCTCGGGATCGATCCAGCGCTCCCCGGCCGAGTCCTTGTAGTCCCGGACCGCAACTACGAGCTCGAGCCGCCGGTTGAGCAGCTCGAGCAGCCGTCGGTCGAGCTCCGAGATCTCGTTCCGGAGGGCGTCGAGCTCGCTCATGCGGCGTGGCGCTCCCCGGCCTCGACGGCGACCGCCAGCCGGTTCGCCGGCGGCGCCAGCGGGCAGACCCAGCTCGGGTCGTAGGAGCAGGACGGGTTGTAGGCGAAGTTGAAGTCGAGCACGAGCCGTCCCTCGGCTTCCCCGAGATCCGCGCCCTTCACGGTGTCGAGGAGGTACCGGCCGCCGCCGTAGCTCTCCCGGCCGCTCGTGGCGTCGCGGAAGGAGAGAAAGACACCGCCGCCATAGGCGGCGAGCCAGGCCACCTCGAGCGCCAGCCGCTCGCCGCGCAGCTCGAAGCTCGCGCGGGCGAACGGCCGGAAGAGGATGGGCTCGGCTCCGCTCGTCTCCACCGGCTCGGGAGCGGCGTCGAGGTCCTCGAGCTCCGCGAGGACGCGCGCCTGCGGGTCGTAGGGCCAGTACTCGAGCCCGTCGAACGAGGTGCGACGATCGGCGGCCAGCGGCGACTGCGGATGCGAGCGGAAGAGCTCGTCCCGCGTCTCGCGCCAGAGCTGCCAGCCTGCTTCGGGCTCCAGGGCGCGGACAGCGGCGTAGAGGGAGAAGGCACGCCGCTTCCAGTCGAGCAGGGCCAGGGTCTCCGCGGCGGTCACGACGCGACGCTACCCCGCGAGCTCCTGGATGCGCTCGGCGGCGCGTTGCAGCGCGGCTTCGTCGAAGAGGTACGGGGTCGCGTTCGCCACGAACCGCAGCGGCCCGTTGAGCTCGTCGCTCCCGCCGGCGGCGTTGACGAGGTAGCGGACGGGGATCTCGTGGCAGACGACGAGCGTCGTGGGCTCGTCCCGCGCGAGCAGCCGGCGGACCGCCGCCGCGTATCGCAGTGCGGCTTCGTCGAGACTCTCGCCGCCGGGAAAGCGCTCCTTCCGGTTCGAGTGCGCCGGCGCCTCGCGGTAGGCGTCGAGCGACTTGCCCTCCAGCTCGCCGATGCGGACGTCCCCGAGATCCTCGTCCACGAGGTGCGGAACCTCCCGGCCGGCGATTGCGATGTTGGCGGTCTGCAGCGCACGCGGAAACGGGGAGACGGCGACGAGGTCGAGCGGCAGGCCGGCGAGCTGCCCCGCAAGCCGTTCGGCCTCTTCGATTCCCTGCTCGGAGAGCCCGCGGTCGAGCGCCGGGTCGCCGTTCACGACGCTGTCGACGTTGAAGAGCGACTGCCCGTGGCGCACGACGAGGAAGAGCCGCATTGGCGGAGGTTATTTCCTCAGGAAGCCGCGGCCGGCCTCTGCGGCATAGCGTCCCGCACGCACACCACCGAAGCCGACCGCATGCTTCGGCGCTGTTTTCCGTTCAGGCGCGCCCGAAACGCGAGGAGCCGGTGATCAGGCTCTTGAGCGGCCCCTGCTTGGGAAAGAGCCAGTGGTCGGCGACAGCGCCGACGGCCCAGACGACGAGCGTCCCGCCCACCAGCGTCCAGAAGCCTTCGATGTGCAGGCCGCCGACGATGGCGTCCGTCAGCCAGAGGATGAACATCGCCACGAAGAACCACGCGATGCCGAGCGTGAGCAGCATCAGCGGGAACGTCAGGAGCTTCAGCACCGGCTTCACGAACGTCGCGAGGATCCCGTACACGAGCGCTGCCAGGATCAGCGTGCCGGCCGATCCGCCGACCGAGATGCCGGAGAAGATCCAGGCCGCGACCGCAAGCGCGGCGGCGTCGATGGCCCAGGCGACGAGGATGCGGAGCAGGAACGGCACGGAGCGATCCTAACCGGCCGTTCCCGCCCCGGAAACAACGGGTTACGTCGTGGCAGGCGCTGCCGCCGGGGCGGCAACCTCCGACTTTACGGCCAGGAAGAGCGCCACCGAAGCGACGGCGATCCAGAGCAGCCAGAAGAGCATCGTGAAGAAGATGACCGAGCAGATCGCGGCGACGCCTGCGGCAAAGCCGAACCAGCCGATCCAGCGCGGCAGGATCGCGTAGCGCCGGACGGCGATCGAGACGGCGAAGATCAGGACTGCCATCGCCGCGCCGCCCGTCACCACGAGCAGGTAGGCGGCGTCGTTCGCGGCATGGATCACGCCGCTGTAGACGCTGTGCCGGTACGTGTCGTCGCTCATTGTCTTGACGCCGTCGGTGAGCGCGACCCCGGCCATCGCGAGCGCGACGTAGACGGTTCCGCCCACGAGCGCGAGCGTGGAGAGGAGCGTCCCGTCCTCGGGCGCGGCGAGCTCACTGGCGCGGATGCGCTCGCGCACAGCGGCGACGAACCAGATCAGGGCGAAGAGCCCGAGCCCGGTCAAGATCCAACCGATATGGATCTCCCAGCGATTGCTGTTACTGCCGTACCACGCCGTCATCTTCGCCGGCGACGAGTCGCTCGGCCCGTCGAAGATCAGCGCCGATCCCGCCACCGCCAGCACCACGAACACCAGCCCGGTCAGCGTCGACCAGAGCCGCAAGCCACGACCTGCCATTCCAACTCCTTCTCTGTAGATGAAGCCCGACCCCGCGTTCCCGGCCTGCGGGAAGCGCGAGGTGCATTGTGTACCGATGAGCTTTGGTTTGTCTAGATGGGCCGGGCAGGGATCGAACCTGCGACCTTCGGATTAAAAGTCCGCTGCTCTACCAACTGAGCTACCGGCCCGCTGGAAGGCGAGCGTAGCGCCGCGCCGTAGGATCTGTCCCGTGGCTCCGTACGCGTACGAGACCGGGTTCCCGTCGCTCGACCTCGACCGGCCCGAGCCGGGCATCCTGCGGCTGACGCTCCGCGCGCCGGGGCGCCTCAACGCGGTGAGCGAGGAGCAGCACGGCGAGCTTGCGCGCGTCTGGCAGGCGATCGGGCAGGACGGGGAGACGCGCGCGGTGCTCGTGCGCGGCGCCGACGGCGCTTTCAGCTCCGGCGGCGACCTCGATCTCGTGCTCGCGATCGCCGACGACGCCGACACGCGTCATCGCGTCTTCCACGAGGCCCGCGACCTCGTCTACAACATGCTCCGCTGCCCGACGCCGATCGTCTCGGCGATCACGGGCCCCGCCGTCGGCGCCGGCCTCGTGGTGGGGCTCCTCGCCGACGTGTCGCTCGCGAGCCCGCAAGCGCGGATCGTCGACGGCCACACGAAGCTCGGCGTCGCAGCCGGCGACCACGCGGCGATCGTCTGGCCGCTCCTGTGCGGGATGGCGAAGGCGAAGTACCACCTGCTGCTGTGCGAAGAGGTCGACGGAGTCGAGGCGGAGCGCATCGGCCTCGTCTCGCTCTGCGTGCCGGAGGAGGAGCTGGAGGAGCGCGCGCTCGAGATCGCACGGCGGCTTGCGTCCGGCGCCCGGTCGGCGATCTCGCACACGAAGACGGCGCTCAACGAGTGGCTCCTCCGGGCAGGGCCGATCTTCGACGCCTCGCTCGAGCTCGAGTTCCTCGACATGACCGGGCCCGACGTCCGTGAGGGTGTTGCCGCAGTGCGTGAGAAGCGGCCGCCAAAATTCGCGTGATGGATCAGGCCCAGCTGCGTGACGTGCTCGGCGAGCCTGCGGAGCTCGTCAAGAACAAGATCGCCGACCGCCTCAACCCGCTCACGCGGCAGTTCGTCGAGCGGTCGCCGTTCGTCGTCGTCGCGACCGGTCGCCCGGACGGCGGGCTCGACGTGTCGCCGCGGGGAGACCCGGCCGGCTTCGTCCGGATCCTCGACGAGCGGACCCTGCTGCTCCCCGAGCGGCCGGGCAACAAGCTCGCCGACACGCTCACGAACCTGCTCGAGGACGACCGCATCGCGCTGCTCTTCCTGATCCCGGGCGTCGACGACACGTTCCGGATCAACGGCCGGGCGCGCGTCGTGGACGACCCGGAGCTCCTCGCCGCCAGCGAGATCGAAGGGAAGGTGCCGCAGCTCGGGATCCTCGTCGAGGTCGAGGAGGCGTACACGCAGTGTCCGAAGGCGCTGCTGCGCTCCGACCTCTGGAACCCCGAGCGGCACATCAAGCGCTCGGAGCTGCCGCGCTCGGGCGAGATCCTGCGCGCGATCGCGGACCCGGAGCTCGACGTCGAGGAGTACGAGGACGCGCGCACCGAGCGGTACCGGCGCCGCGACGGGTTCTACTAGCGCCGCTCGTGGTAGGCGCACACTGTGCGCCGGCTCCTCGGTCTCTGGCTCGCCTGGCTCGTCCTCATCGCGGGGGCGAATCTCGCGAGCCCGCTCTACCACGTCTACGCGGCCCGGTTCCATTTCTCGCCGCTCGTCCTGACGGCGATCTTCTCGACCTACGCGATCGTGCTCGTGCCGGCTCTCGTGCTCTTCGGCCGTCTGTCGGACCGGTTCGGCCGCCGTCCCGTGCTCGCCTGCGGCCTCGGTACCGCCTGCGTCGGGCTAATCCTCTTTGCGGCCGCGCAGGGAGAGGGCTGGCTGTTCGCTGCGCGTGCGGTGCAGGGACTGGCGGTGGCGATGGTCAGCGGCCCGGCGACCGCGGCGCTCGTGGAGCTCGATCCCGACGGGAGCCGGCGCCGGGCCGCGCTGGGCGCAGGACTGGCCCAGACGCTCGGCAGCGCGCTCGGCCCGATCGTCGCCGGCGTTCTGGCCGAGTTCGGTCCCTACCCGCTGGAGCTCTCCTACCTGATCGTCCTGGGTCTCACGGTCGGGGCGGCGATCGTCGTCCTCCGCCTGCCGGAGCCGACCGGCGGTGAGCACGAGCCGTGGCGGCCGCAGTGGCCGCGTGTTCCGGCGGAGCTCAGGCGACCGTTCCTGCGGGTCGCTCTCACCGGCGGTGTCGGATGGGCGGCGCTCTCCCTCTACCTCTCGATCGTCCCGTCGTACGCCGCGTCGCTGCTGCAGACCCACGCGCTCGCGCTGCTCGCCGCGATCGCCACGACGGCGCTCCTGGCCTCAGCGGCGGCTCAGGCTCTCATGGCCCGGCGGCCGGGGTCCTGGCGCCGGGACCAGGCGCTCGGCTGCGTTCTCGTCGCCGCCGGCCTGGCCGGCCTGATCGTCGCCGCGCCGGCCGGGTCGTTCGCCGTCCTGCTCGGCGGAGCGCTCGTGGCCGGCGCCGGCCAGGGCCTTTCGTTCCTCACGGCCCAGGAGGAGTTGAACGAGCTCGCGCCCGACGCGCGCCGCGGAGAGGTCACCGCGGCCTTCATCGCCTTCACCTATGCCTGCGTCGCCGGCTTCGTCATCGCCGTCGGTCTCCTCGCGCTCGGCGTTTCGCTCGAGAGCGCGGTCGAGACCGTAGCCGCCATCCTGATCGCGGTTGCACTCGGCGCAGCCGCCTGGCACGCGGCTACCTCGCGCGCTGGCGCTCCCAGGCGTCGAGCAGCTGCTCCACGTTCCGCCGCTGCTCGTCGCTGAACTCGAAGCCGGCGAGGAGGCGGCGCGCTTCCGCGACGTCGTCGTTCTCGACGGCCGCCTCGAGATGCTCGCGCATCGGAATGGGCTGGCGCAGCTGTCGGCGCAGCCAGCGCAGGAGGCTCACCTGGGCGGCTTCCACCGGTCTCAGCTCCTCCGGGTCGGGAGCGGGCGTCCTCTGAGGCGGCGCCAGACCGGCCGCGCGAACGGGGCGATGAGCGCCACCCAGAGCAGGAGGCCGGCGAAGCCGACGAGCGCGTCGACGCTGTGGTGGAGACGGGGCGCCCTCTCCGGCTCGGCGGAGACACTCCGAGCGACCCCCTCGACCTCGCGCATGGCCGGGCTACAGAGCGGCGGCGTGCTGGACGATCTCGGCGGCTGCCTCGGTCGAAAGACGGTCCGTGTTGATGACCAGGTCGTAGTCGTCGGGAGACTCGCGCTCCACAGCGTAGAAGCGCCTGAGGTAGTCGCTGCGGCCGGCGTCGGAGTCCTTGATCGTGCGCGCCGCCTGGGCCTGCTCCATGCCGTCTGCGGCCGCGACTCGCTTCTCGCGGGTGTGCGGTGACGCGGTGACGAAGACCCGCAGCACCTCGGGTCCGGGCTCGAGCGCATGCGACGCCGCGTGCGCGACGATCACGACGTTGCCGCGGGCGGCGGTCTGGATGACGGTCTCGCGGATCAGGGCCCGGATGTCGGCAGGTCGCACGAGGTCGACGGCCGCGGTGGTCGACCACATCCCCGGGTCGCTCTCGGCCAGGGTGTCGAGGACGCGGCGAGCGTACGACTTGCGGCGCTCCTCGTCCGCGATGTCCCCCGGCTCCAGGCCGCCCGCTGCGGCCGCTCTCGCCACGATGTCCTCGTCGACGTAGAGGTAGCCGAGCCGCTGCGCGACCTCCTTGCCGACCTCGTCTCCCCCCGACCCCGTCGTGTGGGAGACACACACCACGCTGCACGCCATGGCTACGACGCTAGAGCGGATCAGGCGTGGAAGTCAAGTGGGCGGTGCAGGGCTCGAACCTGCGACCTACGGCGTGTAAAGCCGTTGCTCTCCCAGCTGAGCTAACCGCCCGCGCTCGGCAGCGTAGCTCTAGCGCTCTTCGAGCTTCAGGGCCGCGGAGTTGATGCAGTAGCGAAGGCCGGTGGGATGAGGTCCGTCCGGGAAGACGTGGCCGAGGTGGCCGCCGCAGCTCGCGCAGAGCACCTCGGTGCGCACCATCCCGTACGTGGTGTCGGTCTCCTCCTCGACCGCGTCCTCGCCCGCCGGGGCAGAGAACGCCGGCCAGCCGCAGCCGGAGTCGTACTTCGCGTCCGAGTCGAAGAGCTCCGCGCCGCACCCCGCGCACCGGTAGGTGCCCGGCTCGAAGGTGTGGTCGTACTCCCCGCTGAACGGCGCCTCGGTTCCCTTCTCGCGGAGAACGCGGTACTGCTCGGGCGCCAGCTCCCGGCTCCACTCCTGCTCGGACTTCTCGATCTTCGGCATGGGACCAGCCTAGCCGCGGCGAGTGCCCCCAACGGGATTCGAACCCGTGCTACGGCCTTGAAAGGGCCGCGACCTGGACCGCTAGTCGATGGGGGCCCAGCAAGGACTCAGGCTACCTCCCGGACGAAGTGCGCTCCGGGGACCAGATGAGAACATCGAGTCGGCGTGAGTAGTGGCAGATCGGCTCGTCCTCGAGCTCGACCGGCGAGATCCCGCGCTGCTCGACCTCTGCCTCCGCGGGCTGCAGAGGCCAGGGCGCGTGGTGGATCTCTGCCCGTAGCGCGCCGTCGCGGGCGTAGAGGCAGTAGCGCTCGGCGAGGAAGTGCTCGAGCGTTGCAGGCTTCGCGGAGGCGGGCATGCCCACGCCGTGGTAGCGCGCGCGAAAGGAGCCTCCGCCGTCGGTGTCGGCACGGAAGGAGCCTTCGTCGGCTTCGATCTGTGCATGGCGATACGGGAGCCGGTACGTGCGCTGCGCCGCAGCGACCGCCGCGCGGCTCGACGCGTCGAGGCTGAAGAACCAGATGCCGGGCCGGTCGCCGGAACGCACATAGGTGCGGCAGTTGAGCTCGTAGAAGCTCGACAGCAGCGGCAGCGGAAACGCGCCGCGGAGCCGAAGGCCGGTGATGCGAAACGGCGTGAGCCCGATCCAGGCCGAGCCGTCGTACTGCTCGAGCTCCAACCGCTCCGGCACGTGCGGTCGCAGCACGTCGTGCCCCACGCGCCAGTGCGCGAACAGCAGGTCGTGCCACGTCTGGCCCATCACCCAGCGCCGGTCGGGGAGCGGGTAGGGCCGGTGCTGCGTCTCGGCGAGCGAGGCCGCCTGCGCCGCCGCGTCTTCGAGACGTCCCACGGAATTCTCGTCTCCGTCGCATGACCGGGGGAAACGGGCTCGAAGGACTCTGGGACGTCCGCCGCACCGGTGGGGGCCTTCCGCCGATGCACGGAATCGTGCGCAAGCGGATCGAGCACGGCCGCGGCTGGACGATCGCACTCGGCGTCCGGATCCCGTTCGTCGTCGACGGCCTGTCGCTGCGGTACCCGGGCGGTGGGCTCGTCGACGAGCTCGTCGCCGACGGCCCGGACGCCTACTCGGGCACGACGCGCCTGTTCGGGCGCACCCTCGGGACGTTCCGGCTGACTCGCTCCGAACGCGCCTAGCCGGGATGCGGCGGAAGAAGCAGACGTCGCCGCGGCTTCTGCCGGAAGTCGAAGTCCCGCACGAGGTCGCCCAGGATCCGCTCGTTCTCGCGAACGTCGGGACGGCGGTCGGGCCGTCCGTCGGTCTTGGGGTCGATGCGCCGCCCGTGGAGGAAGTCGTCCTCGATGAACTTGAGGTACGCGTCGAAGCTCAGCGTCTGGTGGTCGACGAACCCCCGGCGCGCGTAGGGGCTGATCACGAGGCCGGGCACGCGTAGCCCGTAGCCGCTGCTGTCGATCACCGGCGGCTCGACGTGGTCGTAGAAGCCGCCCCAGTCGTCCCACGCGAGGAAGATCGCCGTGCTCTTCCAGTCCGGGCCTCGCATCACGGCGTTCACGAGGCCGGTCACCCAGGCCTGGCCCTGCAGGATCGGCGCACCGGGATGGTCGCTGTCGGCCCAGTTCGGAGTGACCCAGGACACGTTGGGCAGCGAGCCGTCGGCCGCCGCGGAGTAGAAGTCCGAGAGCGGCTCCTGCGCCGCCTCGCGCTCGTCGTCCTGGCGCACGTCCGTGAAGTCCGCGAGCGGGTTCCAGAAACGGGGCGTGCGCTGTCCCTTGAGGCGCGTGTAGCAGCGGATCGGGCCGGCCAGGCAGTCCGGGGCCGGGCCTTTCTCGACGTACGACGCCCACGTGACGCGGTACTTGTGGAGGAGGTAGGTGAGATCGGTCCACCCGTAGAGCGGACCGTGCGGGTGCCGCAGCAGCGGAGTCGCCGGCCCGGTGCCGAGATCCGTCGTGCACGTGAGCGGCCGGTACGGATCGCGGCACTGCGCCGACCAGCCCGAGACGAGCCAGAGGTGCGCGGGAAGGCTCCAGCCCCAGTTCGGCTCGAACATCCGGTCCTGGAGGACGAAGTTCCGCGCGTACGCCCAGTAGTTCCGGATCTGCGTGCCGTCGTGGTAGCTCATCACATTCGGGCGGCGGAGCCTCCGGCACGCCGGGCCGTGCGGGTGGCTCCGGCACTCGCGGATGAGCCGCCGGTCGGTGACAGCGATGAAGCCGTCCATGCGTCCACCGTCGACGTCGTGCTTGCCGGCCAGGGCGCCGTGGGCGCCGCCGGAGTCCTCCGCGCCGGTCGGGTCGAGGAACGGCTTCACGCACTGCCCGACCCCGTTCGGTACGCAGACGGCGGGCACCCCGTTCCGCAGCGGAATCCCGTCGGCGTGGGGGAAGGTGCCGAAGAGCGAGTCGAACGAGCGGTTCTCCTCCATGATCACGACCACGTGGCAGATCTTGTGGATGCCGTGGGGCGCGGTACGGCACCGGGTGGCCGACGAGGATCCGCAGCCTGCAGCCCCGCACGCGGCGAGCAGAAGCAGGGCGACAGGGATGAGTTTCAGCTGAACGGCGGGTGGAGCGGGAGGATCACGGGCGGCCGGGGCTTCTGGTCGAAGTCGAAGTCGCGGGTGAGATTGCCGAGGATCTTCACATTCTCGCGCACGTCGGGCCGCGAGTCGGGCCTTCCATCGGTGCGCGGGTCGAGCCGCCGGCGGTGGAGGAAGTCGTCCTCGATGAACTTCAGGTAGGCATCGGAGCTAAGGATCTGGTGGTCGACGTAGCCCTGTCTGGCATACGGGCTGATCACGAGCGCGGGCACGCGGATCCCGTAGCCCTCGCCGTCGACGACCGGCGGCTTGACGTGGTCATAGAAGCCGCCCCAGTCGTCCCAGGCGAGGAAGATCGCGGTCGATCTCCAGTCCGGGCCGCTCATGATCGTGTCGATGAGGCGGGTGACCCACGTCTGCCCCGCGGTGACGCGCGACGGTGGATGCTCGCTCACCCCCTGCGACGGCGTGATCCACGAGACCGCAGCGAGCCTGCCGTCGTTCGCGGCGCGGAAGAAGTCGCGCAGCGGCCGGATGTTGCCGAGCTGGTGGTCGTGCCGAACGGTGTCGAAGCGGGGCAGCGGGTTCCAGATACCGGGCGTCTGCGCGCTCTGCGGGACGTGCGGGCAGAACATCCGGTTGTCGGGGCAGTCGGGCTGGCTTCCGTTCGCCACGTAGTAGCGCCAGCTCACGTGGTAGCGGTGCAGCAGGTAGGTCAGATCGGTCCAGGGATAGTCGAGCTTCTTGCCGTGACCGGTAGCGCCGAACGGGGCTCTGAGGGCGGGCTTGCAGCTCAGCGGTGCGCCGTGCGTCGAGCAGCGCGCCGACCAGCCGGACACGAGCGAGAGATGCGCGGGCAGGCTCCACGAGTTCACGGCCTCGAACATGTGGTCCTGGAGGACGAAGTTCCGCGCGTAGGCCCAGTAGTTCGGGATCTCGTGCCAGTCGTGGTAGCCCATCACGTCGGGCGCCGACGGCGTGAGCGAACAGCCGGGATTGTCCGTGGCATGGCACGCGAGGAAGCGCCCCTTACGCGCCTGTCGCTGGAATCCGTCCATCCTCCCGCGGTCGATGTCGTGGATCGCGTCGACGGTGTCGTGCGGGCCGCCGGCGTTGCGGTCGGAGGTGTCGTGGTACGGCCGGACGCAGACGCGCGTCTTCGGGTCGGGATTGCAGACGGCCGGCACGCCGTCCTTCATCGGGATCCCGTCGGCGCCGGGGAACGTGCCGAAATAGGAGTCGAACGAACGGTTCTCCTGCGTGATGATCACCACGTGGCGGATCTTGTGGATCCCCTTGTGCGTGGCCGCGCGCGCCTCGTGCCGATGGCCCGGAAGCTCGGCCGATCCGAGGAACAGGCCCAGGAGGAAGACGCCTACGAGCCCGAGGACGAGGGTCCGCCGCAACGCGGGGCAAGGCTACGCAGCGTCTTTGAGAGTGAAGTGAGAGCGACCTAAGACGGAGTTAAAGAAACATGACCCACTGGCGGGTCGAGCCGCAGGCGCAGTCCTTGTGCTTCGCGCAGCAGCCCCGGCAATCCCAGAACTCCCACCAGATCCACTTCAGGTGCTGGACCTCCAGCGCGAAGAGCGCGAGGATCCAGAGGAGAATTGCGGTCTGCGACACCCCCGCAAGGTGGCACAGGAACGGGCGGCCCGCAATGGGCCGCCCGACTCATCCTGAGAGCGCTTGGGGCCTACCAGCGTCGAGCGCCGGCGCGGCCGCCGAAGCCGCCTGTGAACAGGCTGATCAGCCAGATCAGCGCGACGATCGCGGCGACGATGAACAGCCAGTGCACGACGAAGCCAAAGCCGAACGCGATGATCGCCAGAATCGCCAACACAATGAGCAACAGCATTCCTCTACCCCTCCTTCTGCCCGAAATGAAGGGCTTGTTTGCGGGTTCGGGACTGAAAACGACAAAGTCCCGGACGTGGTTACGCACGTACCCTTATTACGCATGAACAGTGAGTTCTCGCGGGACGAGCGCGCGCGGGCCCGCGCCTACCACCGGCCGCTCTATCTCGCCCTGCTCGCGGATCTCGCGCTCTCGGTCGGCCTGCTCGCAGCACTCGCGTGGAGCTCGCTCGGCGACTGGCTCTTCTCGCCGCTGGACTCGCTGCCGCCGGCGGCGGCCGCAGCGGCCTACGCGGCCCTGGTGACGGCGTTCTCGAGCATCCTCCGGACGCCGCTTGCATGCTGGCGCGGCTGGTGGCGCGAGCGGCGGTGGGGCTTCTCCACGCAGGGCCTCGGCGGTTGGCTCGCTGATCGCGGCAAGGGACTCGCCGTGTCGGTGGTGCTCGGCGCGGGAGCGTGGACCGCGGCCGTCGCGCTCGCGCGCGAGCTGCCGGGCTGGTGGGCCCTGCCAGCCGGCGCAGCGCTCGCGCTGGCGGTGCTCCTGCTCTCGTTCGTCGGGCCTGTCGTCCTCGAGCCGCTCTTCAACCGCTTCCGGCCTCTGGAGGACGAGACGCTCTCGGCGAGCCTCCGCCGGCTCTCGCAGGGCGCAGGCGTCCCGGTGCGAGACGTGCTCATCGCCGACGCCAGCCGTCGCACGACGAAGGTCAACGCCTACGTGTCCGGGATCGGCCGCACGCGCCGCGTCGTGGTCTTCGACACGCTGCTCGAGGCGGCGGACCCGCAGGCGGTCGAGGTCGTGGTGGCGCACGAGCTCGGGCACCGGCGTGACGGGCATGTCGCGAAGTTCACCCTGCTCGGGATGGCCGGCGCCGCCGTCGCCGTCGTGCTGCTCTGGGCCGTGCTGGGGACGCGGGTGGCCGACCCGCGCACGTTGCCCGAGGCGCTGCTCCTGCTCCTCGCCCTCGAGCTCGCCGCTCTCGCTCCAGGCGCGGCGCTGTCGCGCCGCTTCGAGCGCGCTGCCGACCGCTGCTCGCTCGAGCTCACGAGGGAGCCCGCGGCGTTCGCGCGCGCCCACCTGGAGCTGGCACGCCGGAACCTCTCGGATCTCGAGCCGCCACGCCTCGTCTATCTCCTCCTCTTCAGCCATCCGACTGCGCCCGAGCGGCTCGCCTTCGGCGAGGCGTGGCGGACCTCTTAGAGTCAGGAGCCGTGGCCGACCTCGCGTTGACCGGCAAGCGGGCGATCGTGACGGGAGCCTCGTCCGGTATCGGCCGGGCGACCGCCGCCGCGCTTGCAGCCGCGGGCGTGCGGGTAGCGGGCGGCGCGCGGCGCGTCGAGCGGCTCGAGACCGAGATCGCGCTCGAGCTCGACGTCACCGACCCGGCGAGCTGCAACCGCTTCGTCATCGAGGCCGTCGAGAGGCTCGGGGGCCTAGACATCCTCGTCAACAACGCCGGACTCGCGTTGGGACGCGCGCCGTTCGACGAGTCGACCGAGGAGGACGAGGCGACGGTCTTCGGCGTCAACGTGACCGGGCTCGTGCGGATGACGCGGCTCTGCCTGCCGCACCTCGGCGAGCGCGGACACATCGTCAACATGGGCTCGGTCGCGGGCCGCCAGGCGTACGAGGGCGGCGCGTCGTACGTCGCCGCGAAGTTCGCCGAGCGCGGATTCACCTATGCCCTGCGCGAGGACCTGCTCGGCCGTCCGATCCGGATCACGACCGTCGACCCCGGCCTGACCGAGACCGAGTTCTCGATCGTTCGCTTCAAGGGAGACGAGGAGAAGGCGGCTGCCGTGTATCGCGGCATCGAGGCGCTGCGGCCGGAGGACATCGCCGATTGCATCCTGTTCGCCCTGACCCGGCCGTGGCACGTGAACGTCGACGAGATCGTCGTCAAGGCGCGGAACCAGTCGTCGGGCGGTCGCATCCTGCGCGACGCGTGAGCTGGCGCGTCGTCATCGTCACGCGCATCGCGCCGGTGCTCGCGGGCTTCGACGCCGTCGTGCGCGCCGTGGGGCACGAGCCGGTCGCGCTCCTGACGATGCGGGACCACGACGGCCGCTACGGCAACGTGCCCGAGACCGGCGACCTCGTGCTGAGCGCCGCGCCCGAGCTCGACGTCCTCGTTCCCGCCCGCCGGAGCACGATCGCGCCGCTTCTCGCCTCGGTCGATCCCGACCTCGTCGTGTGCATGGGCTTTCCGTGGAAGATCCCACCGGACGCGCTCGCCGTGCCGCGCCTCGGCTGGCTCAACGGCCACCCGTCCTTGCTCCCGCGGCACCGCGGCCCGCTGCCGGTCGCGTGGGCGATCCGCGACGGCGACGAGGAGATCGGCATCACCTTCCACCGCATGGACGCCGACCTCGACACGGGGCCGATCCTCGCCCAGCGGCGGTATCCGCTCGGGGAGCCGCGACCGCCGGAGACGTTCTATCCCGAGTTTGGCCAGGTGGTCGGAGAGGCGCTCGCCGAAGCGCTCGAGCGGCTGGCGGCGGGCGACGAGGGGACTCCGCAAGCGGAGGGCGGCGGCTACGAGTCGTTCTTCGCGGCAGAAGACGCCTGGCTCGACCTGTCCCGTCCGGCGGCAGAGGTGCACCGGCTCGTCTGGGCCTGGCGCTACGCGATGTCGCTCGCGGGAGTACGCGGCGCGCTGCTCGAGCTCGACGGCGAGCCCGTGCGCGTGCTCGCCACCTCGCCCGCGGAGGTCGCGGAAGCGCGACGGATCGAGTGCGGGGACGGGCCGCTCTGGATCGTCGAAACCGAAGAGCTCAGCGCGGAAGAAGCCGCGCGAGCCTACTGAGCCGGCGCGGGCACGGCCTCGGTCACGTCCTCGAGCCCCACTTCGCGAACGGCGCGGAGACGGATGACGAGGACGGTGCTCACGACGATCCAGCTCGCGGCGAGCACGAGGTACGTCTTGAGGCCGATCACCATTGCGATCGGGCCGGCGAGCGCGTAGCCCGCGGGCAGGAAGACCATCGCGCCCATCCATCCGTACGACGCGACCCGCGCCAGCTTCTCGGGCGCGACCCTCCGCTGCAACGTCGTGTCCCACACCACCGACCCCAGGGCGAAGGCGAACCCCGCGCCGGTGGCAGCGGGCGTCAGCAGGACGGTCGTCGGATGGAACGCCAAGAGGAGGTTCTGGACTGCGCTCACCATCAGGAGCAGCCCCGTGAAGACCATCGGCTGACGGGGCCGCCACCGGAGGCCGGCCAGCCCGCCGAGCAGCGAGCCAACGCCCTCGCCCGTGACGACGAACGCCCAGGAGCTCGCGCCGTCCATCGTGTGCTTGGCGACGTACGGGCCGAGCACGAAGAACGGCGCGTACGTGATCAGGAAGTACATCGAGATGTAGAGGACGAGCACCCAGACCCAGGTCTGCTCGACGAAGGCGCTCCAGCCTTCCCGGAGCTCGCGGAGGAAACCCGCGCCCGCGCGGGCGATCGACTCCACGTCGATGCGCGAGAGCAGGGCGGCACTGGCCGCGTACGTGCCTGCGTCCACGAGGAGCGCGGTGCCCGAGCCGATGAGCGCGACGATCGAGCCGCCGATCGCGGCGCCCAGCGGGAAGGCGGCGTAGCGCGCGATCGCGAGCAAGCCGTTTGCCTGCTGCAGCTGATCGTCCGGCACGACCTCCCGCACGAGCCCGTACGAGGCGGGCGAGTAGAAGGCGACCGCCGCGCCGCCGCATCCCTGGAGCGCGATCAGCTCCCAGACCTCGACATGGCCGGAGAGAAGCAGGACCCCCATCGCCGTCCGGACCGCGGTGCTCGCGGCGTCGGAGCCGACCATGACGACGCGCCGCGGCAGCCGGTCGCCCAGCACGCCGCCGAAGGCGAGCATCGTCACCTGCGCCAGCGTCCACGCGGCGAAGCCGAGGCCGACCGCGGTCGCCCCGCCACCGTTGTCGAGGATCGCGAACGCGACCGCGATCGGCGCGAGGTACGTCCCGACGTAGGAGATCGCGCGGGCCGCGAACAGCAGGCGGAACGCCGGGAGGCGGAGCGGCCCCGTCACGCGCGCGCCCGCTT
>DATEPQ010000146.1:0-3162 GCA_035273125.1 Gaiellaceae bacterium | reverse complement strand
GTCGGACGTTCGCGGCGACCTCCACTGCCACACGACGTGGTCGGACGGGAAGGCCTCGGTGCTCGAGATGGCCACGGCCGCCCGCGACCGCGGGTACGAGTACCTCGCGATCTGCGACCACACCCCGAACGTGCGCGTCGTGCCCGGGCTCGATGCGGACACGCTACGGCGTCAGGGCGAGGAGATCGCCTCCGCCAACGAGGAGCTGGCGCCGTTCCGCGTGCTGCGCGGCACCGAGTGCGACATCCGCGCCGACGGGACCCTCGACTTGCCGGACGACGTGCTCGCGGAGCTCGAGTGGGTGCAGCTCTCCCTCCACGCCGGCCAGCGCCTGCCGGCGGCGGAGCTGACGGCGCGCGTGACGGAGGCGATGCGTCATCCCGCAGTGCGCTGTCTCAGCCATCCGCGAGGGCGGATCCTCAACCACCGGCCGCCGAACGCACTCGACCTCGAGCGCACGATCGAGGTCGCGCTCGAGACCGGTGTCGCACTCGAGACGAACGGCCTCCCGGACCGGCTCGATTTGCGCGACGAGGAAGTGCGGCTCGCCGTCGAGGCCGGCGTGCCGATCGTCTGCTCGACGGACGCGCACTCGGTGCAGGGACTCTCCAACATGCGGCTCGCGGTGACGACGGCACGCCGTGGCTGGGCGACGGCGGCAGACGTCCTCAACACGCGGCCGCTCGCGGAGATACTCCGGCCGTGACGATCGCCGCGACGCAGACGTTCCCGGGGCCGGCCTGGGACGAGTTGCCGGACGTGACGGTGCTCGACTCCTGGCCGCCGGCGGAGCCGCTCCGCGGCGTCGACGTCCTCCTCGAGGCCGTCGTCGCCGTCGGTCCGAAGGAGCTCGAGCTCTTGCCCGACCTGCGGCTGGTGGCGAACTACGGCGTCGGCTACGACCGCGTCGACGTCGCCGCGTGCCGCGAGCGCGGTGTCGCCGTGACGAACACTCCCGGCGTGCTCGACGCCGCGGTGGCGGATCTCACGCTCGCGCTGATCCTCGCCTGCCGCCGCCACCTCGTTGCGTCGGATCGGTTCGTGAGGGAACGCCGCTGGCAGCGCGGCTGGGCCCGTCCCGAGCTGCTCGGGCGCGACCTCGCGGGCTCGACGCTCGGTCTCGTCGGGATGGGGCGGATCGGCTCCGAGGTCGCGCGGCGCGCGGAGGCGTTCGGCATGCGCATCGTCCACCACCGACGAAGGGACGGCCTCCCGCTCGACGAGTTACTACGGAGCGTCGACGTGGTCTCTCTCCACGTGCCGCTGACGCCCGATACCGACGGCCTCATCTCTCGCGAGCGGCTCGCATTGCTGCGCGACGGTGCGACACTCGTCAACACCGCGCGCGGCGCGATCGTCGACGAGGAGGCGCTCGTGGACGAACTCGTGTCCGGCCGCATCTCGGCCGGACTGGACGTCTTTGCCGACGAACCCCGCGTGCCGGAACGGCTGCTCGGCCTCCCGAACGTCGTCCTCACGCCCCACATCGCGAGCGCAACGGTCGAGACGCGTGCCGCGATGACCCGCGTGCTCGTCGACAACGTCCTCGCGTTCCTCGGCGGCGAGCCGCTCCCGAACGAGGTCTCCGCCTAAGAACTCGTTTCTAAAGCGCGCCCGGACGGCCGGCGGCGACCCAGTCGCGCACCTCGAACCAGTGGCTCGAGCGGAGCGCCTCGGCGACGCTCGGCTCGGTGTGCTCGGCCCAGAAGACGTGGTGTTCGAGGTCGCAGCAGAGGGCCACGTCCGCGAGGGCGACCTCGGGGATGTGCATGAGGGCGTCGGCCGGAAGCTTCGCCTCGGCCACGGTGTAGTGCTTGAACTGGAGCTCGGGCGCGATCTCCATCAGCTCGGGCCAGTCTGGACAGGTGCGCGAGCTCACACCGTTGACGGTACCGACAGGTCCCGCCCCACGATCCCCGCAAGGACGCGGACGAAGGCCGCGTCGGCGTTCGGCATCTCGATCCGTTCGAGTTGCAGCCCGAGCTCGCGTGCCTTCTCCTGCGCTTCGACGTCCAGATCCCAGCGGATCTCCAGGTGGTCGGAGACGAAACCGACGGGACAGACGAGGACGCGCTCCACGCCCTGCTGCCGCAGGCCCTCGAGGTGATCGAGGATGTCCGGCCCGAGCCATGGCTCGCCGGTGGGGGATTCGCTCTGGAAGGAGAAGCTCCAGTCGCGCAGTCCTGCGGACTGTGCGACAAGACGGCTGGTCTCGAGCAATTGGTCCTTGTAGGGATCTCCAAGCGCGAGGATCCGCGCCGGTAGCGAGTGCGCCGTGAAGACCACGTGCGCGTCGGTGCCGCGGACGCGGTCGGCGAGCAGCTCCACGAAGCCGGGCTCGTCGTGCCAGCTCTCGACGAAACGGAGCTCGCAGCGGCCCGCGAGAGCGCGCTCGAGCTGCTCGCGATAGCCCGCGATCGAGAGCGCCGAGTAGTGCGGCGCGAGGACGAGGCCCACGACCTGCTCGGCTCCCGTCGAGATCGCCGCCTCGGCTGCGTCCGCGATCCGGGGGGTCCAGTGCTTCATCCCGGTGAAGACCGGCAGCCCGAGCTCGGCCTCGAGTGCGGCGCGCGTCTGCTCGGTGATCGCGTTGAGCGGCGAGGAGTCCTCGATGCCGAGCCGGCGGTAGCGCTCGACCAGATCGGCGAGGTGCTCGGGCGCGACGGGACGGCCGCCGCGGATGTCCGCGTAGTAGGCGGGGACGTCCGCCAGCCGCTCCGGCGAGCCGTACGCCATGAGCACGACGGCGCTCTTCATGCCGCGTGACCGTAGCTGCGGACGAGCTCCGCGAGCCGCGTGAGCGCGTCCGGCTCGGTCTGGGGCAGGACGCCGTGCCCGAGATTGAAGACGTGGCCCGGCCGGCCTCCCGCCCTGCGCAGGACGTCGAGCGCCGTCCACTCCGCCCGCTCCCACGGACCGAGCAGCACGGCGGGCTCGAGGTTCCCCTGGATCGCCCGCTCGCCTCCCACCACGGTCCACGCGTCGTCGAGCGAGATGCGCCAGTCGACCCCGATCGCCGTGCCGCCGGCCGCTGCCATCTCGGCGAGCAGCTGCGTCGTCGTCCCGGTGCCGAAATGGATCGTCGGCACGCCCGCCGCCTCGAGCACCCGGGCCGAGTAGGGAGCGACGAACTCGCGGTAGTCGGAGACCGACAGGGCACCG
>DATEPQ010000145.1:0-2689 GCA_035273125.1 Gaiellaceae bacterium | reverse complement strand
CAGGGCAGCGACGTCGAGATCGTGGTGCTCGACAACGCGTCGGAGGACGGCTCCGCGTCCGCGGTCCGCGAGCGCTTCCCGGCAGTGCGGGTCATCGAGCAGCGGCACCGCGCGGGCTTCGGCGCCAACCACAACACCGTGATCCGCGCCACGACCGGGCGCTACGTGTTCGTGCTCAACGAGGACACGACGAGCGAGGACTGGGGTTTCGAGCGGATGGTCGAGCACCTCGATGCCAACCCACGAGTCGCGGCGCTCGGGCCGAGGCTCGTGTACCCGGACGGCAGGCCGCAGGTCTCCGCGTGGCGCTTCCCGTCGCCGGCCGCTGCCGCGCTCGGTCTGCTCACGCTCGGCCGCGCGGGGATCCTCCAGTCGCGAGGGAGCGAGATCCGCGACGTCGACTGGGCGATGGCGGCCGCGCTCCTCGTCCGTCGTGAGGCGCTCGACGAGATCGGCCTCTTCGACGAGGAGTTCTTCATCTACTCCGAGGAGACGGATCTCCTGCGCCGGCTGCACGACGCCGGCTGGCGGACGCAGTACTTCCCGCAGGTCACCGTCGTGCACCACGAGTCGCAGTTCAGCGCCGGGATCCCCGAGCGGAGGATCAACGAGATGTGGCGCGGGCGGCACCGTTACTGGGAAAAGCACCACTCCGCGGTGGGCCTCCGGGTCGCTGCGCTCTGCACGGGCGCGCAGTACGCGGCGCGCGCGCTGCTGCGCGCGGGAGATCGCGACTTCGCCGGCCGGATGCGTCTGCACGCGCGCGATGCGATCCGCGTTCGCGGGCCCGGTCTGCGCGAGCTTGCGGAGGACTGGAACCGCGAGCACGAAACTCTCTAGCGCTGGAGCTTGTGTTCGGGCACACTTGGCTTCCAGCGACACAACGCTTCGGGGGCGCCGTGACGGCGATACAGCGAACGAGATTCAGCAGGGCAGAGTCACCGAGCAGGTCTCGGGTTTCTCGCGCGCACCGGCCTCCCCAGCGCGTGGACGGGACGTGGCGGAGCCGCGTCAGGCGCGGTGTGGAGCCGGCCGGCGGCGGGGGCGAACGGCCCGACGAGTCGGCGCCGCTCGTCCTCCTCGTAGACGACGAGCGCGCCATCCGCACGATCTGCCGCGTCAACCTGGAAGGCGACGGGCTCGCGGTGACCGAGGCCGCGGACGGCGGCGAGGCGCTGGAGCGGATCGCGCAGGAGCGCCCGTCGCTCGTCCTCCTCGACGTGATGATGCCGAGCGTCGACGGTTGGAGCGTCGCCGAGCAGCTGGCCGCGGACGACACGACGCGGGACATCCCGGTCGTCTTCCTCTCCGCGCGCGCCGCGCACGAGGATCGCCTGCGCGCGCAGGAGCTCGGCGCCCTGGGCTACGTCGTCAAGCCGTTCGACCCGCTCGAGCTCGCGGGGATCGTGCGAGACGTGCTGGAGCGCATTGCGAGAGGCGAGCGCGAGCAGCTCAACCGGGAGTTGTCGGAGCGCGGTTGATCGCAGACGCGGCGCCACCCGAGCACGCGACGGCGGGCCGGTGGCCGCACCTCAGGCTGCGCTGGGGCGCGGCCGCAGCCGTGGCGCTCGGTGCGCCGGCGCTCGTCACGCTGCTCGCCTTCACGAGCGTCCGCACCGTCGTTCCGGGCCTGCTCTACGTCGTCGCGATCATCGTCGCCACGGTCGTCGGAGGGCGAAGCGGCGGCCTCGTCGCCGTCGTCGCCTCCGCCTTCCCGTTCTTTTACTTCTTCGCCTCTCGCTACGACCGGAACGAGCTGAACGCCGAAGGCGCCACCGCTCTCATCGTGTTCGTCGTCGCGGCGCTGTTCGGCAGCGAGGTGCTCGGACGCGAGCGGGCGGCCCGCGAGCGCGCCGAGCTCGCCGTCCGGCAGAGCGCAAGCGCGCTCGACGCGGCGACTCGGCTGCAGTACGTCGCAGATGCGCTCTCCACCGTGCACACGCCGCAGGAGGTCCTCGACGCGGTGCTCACCGAAGGCGTTCGCGCAGCAGAGGCGCGCGGCGGACTGATCGCGACGATCACCGACGACGGCGAATGGCTCGAGGTGATCGCGTCACGCGGGTACGACATGCGGTACATCGACCCGTTCCGGCGCTTCCCGGTCAGCGGGAACTTTCCGCTCTCTGAGGCGGTGCGGACCGGCGAGGGCGTCTTCATCGGCTCCGAGGCGGAGCGGGACGAGCGCTATCCCGAGCTGATCGGCCGGTCGCAGCCGGGCCACGGCCTCGTGTGCGTCCCGCTGGTGGGCGAGCGCGGCACGATCGGCGGGCTCGTCTTCTCCTTCCCGACCGATCAGGAGTTCACGCCGGATCGCCGGGCGCTGAAGATCGCGCTGGGGCGCCAGGCTGCGCTGGCCCTGGAGCGGGCCCGTTTCTCCGCGGCCGAGCAGTCCCTGCGCGAGCGGCTGTCCTTCCTCGGCGAGGCGACTGCGCTCCTCACCTCGTCGCTCGAGCTCGACCGGACCCTCGAGCGCCTCACCGAGCTCGCGGTTCCGCTGCTTGCCGACTGGTGCACCATCTCGATGGTGGTCGAGGAGACCGGGGAGATCGAGCAGCTCGTCGTCGCCCACCAGGATCCCGAGCGCAGGCGCTGGGCGGAGTCCTTCCGCGAACGGTCCCGCATCATTCGGATCGACGACGAGTTCGACCTCACGGCGCGGGTGATCCGCACCGCCGAGCCTGTCTTCCTG
>DATEPQ010000144.1:0-3530 GCA_035273125.1 Gaiellaceae bacterium | reverse complement strand
GCTGCGCGAGTACCCGTACGTCAACGCCGAGATGCGCGGCGACTCGATCGTCACGCGCAACTTCGTCAACCTCGGCATCGCCGTCGAGCTCGCCGAGGGCAAGGGCCTGATCGTCCCCGTGCTCCGCAACGCCGAGGGCCTGAACCTACTCGGCCTGGCGCGCGGAATCGCCGAGATCGCGAACAAGGCACGCAACAAGCAGCTCGTCCCGGACGACGTCCAGGGCGGCACGTTCACGATCACCAACCCCGGCGGCTACGGCACCTTCCACGGCACGCCCGTGATCAGCCAGCCGCAGTCCGCGATTCTCGGCACCTACGCGCTCGTGAAGCGGCCGTGGGTGGTCGAGGACGAGCTCGGTCAGGACGTGATCGCGATCCGGCCGCTGATGAACATCACGCTCACGTACGACCACCGGCTCGTCGACGGCGCCCTCGCCGGGCGCTTCCTCCGCGACCTGCGCGAGCGGCTCGAAAGCTGGGAGGGCGAGGAAAGCTAGCTCTCTTCGATCGCGCGGCGGAGGCCCGCGACCGCAGCCTCGAGCACGATCGGAACCTGCTCTTTCCGCGCCCAGTCCGCGAGCATCGCGCAGAGGAAGGCGGCGACGACCCGGGCGCGCACCCGAGTCTCTGCCGCGACCTCGCCGTAGGCCGCGAAGAAGGCCGGACGGCTCGAGGCAGCGAGGGTGCTCCAAGCGACGGAGAGGTCGACCGCCGGATCCGAGCGGCAGACGTCGACCCAGTCGACGATGCCGGTGAGCGTGTCGCCGTCGACGAGCAGCTGGCGCATGTGCAGGTCGCCGTGGCAAACGGCGGTGGTGCGGGCCAGGGGCAATTCGCGGGCCGCCGCCACGAGGAAGGGAGCGTCGACGCCGAGCTCCTCCAGGCGGGGCAGGCGGACGCTCATGTCCACCCTCCCGAGCGGGTCGGCCGGAAGCTCGTCTCCGACTGCGTGGAGTGTCTCTGGCGCGTGCAGCGTGCGTAGTGCAGCGCCGAGCGCGACCGGATCGACCGGTCGCCCTGTCGCCTCGACGCCGTCGAGATAGCGAGCCCCGTAGAACGGCCACGGGAAATCACCGTCCGGGCGGCCGACGAAGACCGGGGCGGGGATGCCCACAGGCAAGCGCCCCGCGAGCGCCGGCAGCACGGCGATCTCCCGCTCGGTTCCCTCGAGAACGGCCTCCCGGCGCGGGAAGCGGAAGGCCCACTCGCCGTCGACCCGGAAGACGACGTAGTCCCAGCCCTCGCTGACGAGCTCGACCTCGTCGGCGGCGAGTTCCTCGAACCGCGCGCGAATGAGCTCCCTCGCGCGCTCCTCGTCGACGTGTTGCTCGGCCGACCAGACCTCAGCCATGGGCGAGGACGCCGACGAGCGGTCGCGGGATCTCCTCGGGCTCCATCGCCTCGACGAGGAGCGGCGGGTACCGGTGCTGGCGGCCGCCGTTCTGGAGCCACCGCTGCAGCTGCCTCTCGACGGACCGCCCGCGCCAGAAGACCTGGTTCTGGAAGTTGCGGAACGTCTCGAGCTCGCTCTGCGCGGCGACGACCTCCTGCACGCGGTCGGGCCCGAGGGCCCGGATCAGCTCGTCCTCGAGATCTCGCACACAGACGTACGTCGCATCGCCGAGGATGCGCCGGAACCAGCGCTCCTCACCCGCGTCGCAGAGCCCGCCCACGCGCCGGCCTTCGTACTGTGCGTAGGCGCGCCGAATCGCCTGCGCGCCGCCGATCGGCACGATCTCGACGCCCTCCGCGGCCAGGTCGCGGCCGAGCTTCGCCGCCACCGCCTCGAGGGCGATCCGGTCGGTGACTCCTTCGACGAGCACGACTGCGCCCATGGCCGCCAAGCTAGCCTGAGCGCGTGGCCACCGGCGGCTATCTCCTCCAGCTCGGCGAGGTTCCGTACCTCGAAGCATGGGAGCTGCAGCGCTCGCTCGCCGGCGCGGTCTCACAGGGCGCGATCCCGGACACGATCGTCCTGCTCGAGCATCCACCAGTGGTGACGCTCGGCCGGCGCACCGACGAGACCACGGAGCTGCACGTGCCCGAGGGCGCCGAGGTCGAAGTGGTCGAGACGGATCGTGGCGGGAAGTCCACGTTCCACGGCCCTGGCCAGCTCGTCTGCTACCCGATTCTCGACCTGAAGCGGCACGGCCGCGACGTGAAGCAGTACGTCCGCAACCTCGAGGAAGCGTTGATCGTCACGCTCGCCGCCGTGGGCGTCGAGGGAACCAGGCTCGAGGGGCTGACCGGCGTCTGGCTCGAGCGGCCGCCGCGCAAGATCGCCTCCATCGGCGTGCACGTCTCGCGCTGGGTGACCACGCACGGCTACGCGCTCAACGTCGACCTCGATCCGGCGCCGTTCACCGACTGGATCACGGCCTGCGGGCTCGAGGACGCGATGTTCACCACGATCGCGCGCGAGCTCGGCCGGCCGGCGACGGTCGACGAGGTGCGGCCGCACGCGATCGCCGCGCTCGAGGGCGTCTTCGGGCTCGAGCTGGAGGAGCTGCCGGCAGAGGACGGCGCGGGCCTCTGGCCGCAGCCCGTCCACGCGCAGCTCGCCGCCGACCGCTAGGGCAGCCAGTCCTCCCGGAACTCGCCCTCCCGCCGGTGCGGGAAGCGCGCGTACGCGACCTTCGGGTCGGTCGTCTCCTCCTCCGCGCTCGCGTCGTGCTTCATCGCGACCTCGGAGTACGGGTAGCCGCCCCAGCCGGGCCCGTCCTGATGCTCGCGGGCTCCGATCGCGACGATCGCGCAGGGGCCAGAGCCGGCGCCGACGATCGTGTGCGGCACGTTCGGCGGACAGTGGAAGAAATCCCACGCGCGGAGCGGACGCTCCGTGTCCTCGACGATGAGCAGCGCCTCGCCGGAGAGGACGAGAAAGTCTTCCTGGTCGGCCTCCCAGTGGTACATCGACATCGGCTGGCCGGGGCCGAGGACGAACAGGTTTACGCCGACCTGCGCGTCGTCGTCATCGACGAGGTCGACGACGGAGCCGCGCGCGCCACGATCCCACCACTTCATCTCCCGCAGGTTGCGAACGAACCAGCTCACACGCCGATCCTATGCCCGCAGGCCGTCGAGCACGACGCCGAGATAGCGCCGCCACTGCCCGGCGGGAGCGTTCGTCAGCGCCGAGCGGACGAGGACCCGTACGTCCAGCGACTTCACGTCTCGCCGCACGGCTCCGGCGCGTTGAGCGCGGGACACGACCCGGTCGGCGAGCTTCTCGAGCTCCGCGGCGCCGGGCTTGTCCCCGCAATGGACGACGCACCGGTGCAGGCCCGGCGTGCTCATGTTGAGCTCCGCCACGCGCCAGACGAAGTCGAAGAACGCCTGGCCAGGATCAGTTGCGGCCAGCGCCTCCCGCGCGTACCCGCACAGCTCGTCGACGTGCCGCTCGATCACGGCGAACATGAGGTCGTCCTTGGTGGGGAAGCGGCGGAAGACCGTCCCGTGGCCGACTCCCGCCAGACGGGCGATCTCGTCGATGCTCGCGTCGGGGCCCGACGCGGCGAACACCTCGGT
>DATEPQ010000143.1:0-5751 GCA_035273125.1 Gaiellaceae bacterium | reverse complement strand
TGCGAGTGGCAGCTCGGGCAGGTGTTCGGGTGACTCGGGGGAGGGCTTGGCTGGTCGTTGGTCTCGACCGAGACGTCGATCTTGGCCACGTTGGCAGCTTAGACCCGTGGCCCGAGAGGGAGGTTGCGAAGCGGCTCAGTAGCCGAGCGCCGTCGTGAGCCGCCCGAGCCTCGCGACGTTCGCAGGATCGGGCGCGAGCCCGGTGAAGCCCAGGCCGACGAGCTTGCCGCTCTCCCGCACTCGGCCCAGCAGCTCCTCGAGCGTGTCGAGAGAGGGGCCGCCGGGCTCCGGCATGAAGACCGCGACCTCGTCCGGATCGGCGACGTCGCAGTCGAGCGCGACGTACACCGCGTCGGCGTCGTCGAGGAGCGTTGCCGGGTCGTCGCCGATCCCGGCGGCATCGATGTAGTCCGCCTCGGGCGGATCGAGATTGCGCGCGCCCCAGAGCACGACGTCGGCCGCAACGATCGTGCCGCGATCGAGCAGCATCCGCAGCGGCATGCCCCACTCGTTGCCGGAGGGCGAGGACTCCGGCGTGTTGAGGTCGCCGTGCGCGTCGAGCCAGAGGACCGCCAGGTGGCCGTGCCGCGCCGCGAGACCCTCGACCGCGCCCACGTGAGCGCAGCAGCAGCCGCCCAGCACGAGGGGACGCGCGGGCAGGTCGGAGGCCACCGCGAGCGTCTGCATCGCGAGCGTCTCCTCCTCCACCACCGCCACCTCCGGATAGTCGAGCGCGAGCGACGCCGCCTCGACCATCGGCTCGCCGCCGTCCCCCCACGCTCGCGGTACGCGGACGAGCCCCGCCCGGAACGTGCGACCGCAGACATGGCACTCGTAGCCGTCGTCCACCGCGACGGCGGTGAGCGTCCGACAGTCGGGACACTTGGCGCGCAGCAGGCTCATCCGGTCGACTTCTCGAAGGCCACCCCGCAGGAGTCGACGCGCATGCCGACCCGCTCGTACAGCGCCACGGCACCCGTCGCGTTCTGGGAGTCGACGTCGAGCGTGACGCGGGTCGTGCCCCGGCGCCAGAACTCGCCGAACGTCCGGTACAGGAGCGCCTTGGCGAGCCCCTTGCCCCGCCACGCCGGCCGGACACCGATCGCACCGACGTAGCCGCCGCCGCCGACGCTCGCGTCGTTGCGCGTAACGGCTGCGAGCTCGTCCCCGTCGCGCACCACGAACCAGACTGGGCCGTCCTCGTCGCGGTGCTGGCCCTTCCTGCGCTCGAACCACTTTTCGAAGGGTTCCGGATGCCACTCCCAGTGCTCCGCGAACGCCTCGTTCAGGGCGTCGAAGAACGCCCGGTACTCGTCCTCGCGCAACTCGTCGACGACGAGGCCCTCCGGCAGCACCGGCTCCGGAGGCTCTTCGGTCAAATCGATCGCCATCTCGTAGAAACGGCGCACCTCGCGGTAGCCGCGCGATTCGAAAAGCTCGCGCGCCGCGACATCGGGCTCGGGCGCGGCGATAAGGATCTTCGTCATCCCCTCGCCGCGCGCGAACGCCTCGCCGCGCGCGACGATCTCCGTCCCGAGCCCCCGCCCCTTGTCGGCGACGACCCCGCGGACGTTCGCCGCGTCGCCGTACACGCCGTACGACCCGCTCGCGACCAGGCGGCCGTCCTCCTCCCAGACCCAGCTCTCCTTGCTGTACTGGAGGTACATGAGGATGTCCGCCCCGGTGACGCGGCCGGACCGGCCGTAGAGACGCTCCTCCTCCGCCGAGAACAGCGCCGCGACGGACGGCGCGTCGGCTTCGACGAGCGGGCGGACGTTCACGCGAACTTCTCCCAGGCGATCTGCTCCTGGTCGACGACCATGCCGACACTCTCGTACAACTTCGTCGCACCCGTCGGATTTTTCGAGTCGACGCCGAGACCGACCCGGCGTTGCCCGCGCCGGTGGAACTCGCCGAAGCTGTGCAGCAGCAGAGCCTTGGCGAGCCCGCGTCCCCGCCAGGCCCGACGCACACCGATGGCCCCGATCCAACCCCCGCCCGAGCGCTCGGGGTCGTTCCGGGTTGCAGCCACGACCTCCTCGTCGGTGCGGACGAGGAACCACAGTGTCGGATCGTGATCCGGCTTCGCGCTGTGGCGTTCCCACCACTGCTCGAACGGCGTGGGCCGGAACTCCCAGTGGTCCGCGAAGGCCTCCTCGAGCGCAGCGTGGAAATCGCGCGCGAGCTCGGAGTCGAAAGGCTCGATCCGCAGACCCTCCGGGAGGCGGGGTTCCGGCGGAGGGTCGTCGCCGAGCTCGATCGTCATCTCCCAGAAGCGGCGGACCTCGCGATAGCCGCGCCCGGTCAGCAACGGCTCGGCCGCCACGTCGGGCGCGAGGGTCACGGCGTGGATCCGGCCGACCCCCAACGCCCGCAGCCGTTCCTCGCTGTGGTCGACCAACTTCGACCCGAGCCCGCGGCCACGCCATTCGCGGTGGACGACGCCGACCGCGAAGCCGGTGTCGTCGTGCTTCTCGACCCAGCCGAGTGCGACGATCCGCCCGTCTTCCTCGAACAGCCAGGTGTCGCTCGAGAGGTCCACCTCCGCAAGCCACGCGGTGATGTCCGGCACTCCGACGCGCGACGGTCGGCCGAAGAGGTGCGTCTCGTCCTCGGCCAGGAACGCGGCGATTGCGGGATAGTCCTCGGAGATGACGGGGCGATCGATCACGCGAGGAGCGACTCGAGGCTGTCGACGAGACCGGTCAGGCTGTGCAGCTCGATGTCGGGCTGGGGCTCGGCCTCCTCGCCGAGCCGGTTGATCCAGATCGTGCGCAGACCGAGAGAGGACGCCGGTGCGATGTCGTGGAAGAGGCTGGCGGCGACGTGCACGTGGCCGCCACGATCGGCTCCGCTGCGCGCGAAGAACTCTTCCCAGTGGGCCGGCGCAGGCTTGTACGAGCCGATCTCGGAGGCGACGACGGTCAGGTCGAAGTCGACCCCGATCCGCGCGAGCGAGGCGTCGAGGAGGTCGGGATCGGTGTTGGAGAGGACGGCGAGCCTCCAGCCACGAGCGCGCGCCTCCTCGAGCGCGGCCGCGACTTCCGGGAAGGGCTCCCATTCGGGCAGCGAGCGGCCGAGCGCGTCCTGCTCCTCGGCGGGCGCGCCCAGGCGCGAGAGAGCGACGGCCATCACATCGCGGTAACTCCGGCCCGGCTCCTCGCGCTGGATCTGCGGCTCGAGCTCGTGGTACGTGTGCAGCAGCTCGCCGCCGCGCACGGGCCCGAACAGCCGCTCGAGCTCGCGCCCGATGCCGCCGTTCCAGTCGATCAGCGTGCCGTAGCAGTCGAAGGTCGCCCAGCGCTGCACTGAGGTCCGCTCCGGCACCGGCTAAGCCGGCGCCTCCGCTCCTTGCCGTGCTCCGTCGAGCCTACGCACGTGGCCGAGCCTACACTCGGCGGTGTGATCGCTCCGGCGTCCGGGCCTGCACGGAACGAGTACGACCATCCGAGCATCGCCGCGGCCTACGACGCGGAGAACGCGTGGGGCCGGGACGACGACTTCTTCCTGGCCCTTGCCGCCGAGACGCCCGGCTCACGGGTGCTCGACCTCGGCTGCGGCACCGGTCGCCTGACCGTCGCCCTCGCGGCAGCCGGCCACTCCGTCACCGGCGTCGATCCCGCCGGGGCGATGCTCGCGGTGGCGCGCACGAAGCCCGGCGCCGAGAAGGTGAGCTGGATCGAGGGAACTGCAGCCGCGGCGCCGACCGAGTCCTTCGATCTCGCGCTCATGACGAGTCACGTCGCCCAGGTCTTCGTCGACGACGCCGAGTGGTCGGACACGCTCCGCCACCTGGCCGGCGCACTCGTCCCCGGCGGACGCCTTGCATTCGACTCGCGCGACCCCGCGGCGCGGGCCTGGCGAAGCTGGACCGGCGTCACCTCGGTCGGCAAAGGCACGGTGTCGTTCACCTCGCTGAACGAGCTGCCCGACGGCTCCGTACTCGCCGTCGACTCGACCCTCCGCTTCCGCACCGAGCCCGAGCTGCGCGCCTCACTCGAGTCGGCCGGCTTCGCGGTCGAGGCGGTGTACGGCGGCTGGAGCCGGAAGCCCGTCGGCGCCGACGCCGGCGAACTGATCGTCGTGGCTACTCGGGGTAGCGCTTGAAGACGACGCAGGCGTTGTGCCCGCCGAAGCCGAAGCTGTTCGAGACGGCCACCTTCACGTCGGCGTCGCGAGCCTCGTTCGGCACGTAGTCGAGATCGCAGGCCGGATCCTCGACCTCGTAGTTGATCGTCGGCGGCAGCTTGCCGTCCCGGATCGAGAGGACCGTGAACGTCGCCTCGATCGCACCGGCCGCTCCGAGGCAGTGCCCCGTGGCCCCCTTCGTCCCCGAGACCGGAGTCTTGTAGGCGTTCTCCTCGCCGAGCGCGAGCTTCAGCATCTGCGTCTCGGAGGAATCGCCGACCGGTGTCGAGGTCGCGTGCGCGTTGACGTAGTCGACCTCGTCGAGACCGACTCCGGCATCGCCGAGCGCCATCTTGAAGGCCGTCACGGGGCCGGTCGGATCGGGCTCCGTGATGTGCTTGGCGTCGGAGGAGAGCCCGTACCCGGAGACCTCGGCGTAGATCTTCGCGCCACGCGCCTTCGCATGCTCGAGCTCCTCGAGCACGAGCAGCGCCCCGGCCTCGCCCATCACGAAGCCGTCCCGCTTCGCGTCGAACGGCCGCGAGGCGCGCTCCGGATCGTCGTTCCGGCGTGAGAGCGCGCGCATCGCGCCGAAGCCCGCGATGCCGACCTGGGTCACGGCCGCCTCGGTCCCGCCGCAGAGCATCACGTCGGCGCGGCCGAGCCGGATCGCGTCCGTCCCGTCGCCGATCGCCATGTTCGAGGCCGCGCACGCCGTGCACTCCGAGAGCAGCGGCCCGCGCGTGCCGAGCTCGATCGAGACCCAGCCTGCCCCGAGGTTCGGGATGATCGCCGGGATCGAGAACGGGTTGACCCGGTCAGGCCCCCGCTCGACAAGCTGGGTGTGGCAATCCTGGAACGACTGCAGCCCGCCGATGCCGGTCGCGATCGCGGCGCCGACCCGGTCCGGCTCCCGCTCGATCTCGAGCCCCGCGTCGGCACAGGCCTGGCGCGCCGCGGCGAGGATCAGATGGGTGAAGCGGTCCATGCGCCGGGCCTGCTTGCGCTCGATCCACTCGGTCGGGTCGAAGCCCTTCACCTCGCAGGCGAAGTGGACGGGATAGTCGGCATGGTCGAACTGCGTGATCTCGGCGGCGCCCGAATCGCCCGCGAGCAGGCTCGACCACGTGGACTCGACATCGAGCCCGAGCGGAGTCACCGCGCCCAGCCCGGTGACGACGACGCGTCTGCGTCCGTTGGAAGAACCGTTGGATGCGCTCACTACATTCCGAGTCCGCCGTCGACGAGCAGCACGTCCCCCGTGATGAACGATGCCTCGTCGGAGCAGAGGAAGCGTACCGCGCCGGCCACGTCCGTCGGCTCGCCGAGCCGGCCGAGCGGCGTGTTGCCGAGCATCGCGGAGGTGGCCTCCTCGGGCAGGACGTCGGTGAGCTGCGTCCGCACATAGCCGGGAGCGACGACGTTGGCGCGCACGCCGCGGCTGCCGAGCTCCCTCGCCAGCGACTTCGTGAAGCCGATGATTCCAGCCTTCGAGGCCGCGTAGTTCGTTTGACCCCAGTTCCCGTGGACTCCCACGATGGAGGAGACGTTGACGATCGAACCCGCGCGCTTCTTCATCATCGGCCGGCAGACGGCGCGGCAGGTGTAGAAGACGGAGGAGAG
>DATEPQ010000142.1:0-3738 GCA_035273125.1 Gaiellaceae bacterium | reverse complement strand
CCACTCCTGGCCCGACTGCGGCACGTACTGGCGCGCGTCCTCGCACACGGGACAGCGGTCCGGGTCGGCTTTGTCGAACTGAACGCCGCAGGTCACACAGACGGCAAACTCGTCCATGAGGCGATGCTAGGCGAGTGACGGGGGCCCGCCGCCAAGTACTACCGCGCCTCGTCGAGCGGCCGCCGCGCCCTGGCCGAGGGAATCCGGACGTGGCGCGACGTCCGCGGCGAGGTCGACTCGGTCCCGGCGGCGATCGAAGCGGAGGTGGCGTGATGGGTGCATTCGGAGGTGGCGTGAGGACCGCGTTCGTCGAGAGTGCCGTCAGGAGTGGAAGCGTCTCGGGGTGCCCGATGACCTCGCCGAGGAGATGGCGAGCGAGCTCGAGTCCGACCTCGCGGAGGCGCAGGCGGACGGCGTTTCGGCCGCCGAGCTGCTCGGCGAGAGCGACCCACGCCGCTTCGCCGCGACCTGGGCGAGAGAGCGAGGGCTCGTCTCGGAGCCGGCCCCGCCGAGGAAACGGCGACGCTGGGTGTGGATCGTTGCCGTCCTCGTGCTCTTCGTCCTTTTGTTGACCTGGCTCGCGCTCCAGACCCTCGGGTCCTCTTCAACGGGCAGCGCTCGGCCGCAGGGTTCGTGGGCGCAACGATTCAGCGTCCCGAACGTCGTCGGGAGCCCGACACGCGCCTCCGACGAAGCTAGAGGCTAGAAGCGCTCGTCGTCGGCCACGTCGCCGTTGGCGCCGAGGCCTGCGACGACGGTCTCCTGCGAGCGCTCGTGCAGCCGGTCGCGACCGCGCCGAACGGCGGTCAGGAAGCGCTCGAGATTGACCTCGAGGGAAGCGAGCTGGTTGTCGGCCCAGTCCTCCATCTCGAGCTTCATCTCGCGCGCGCTTCGCCGCGCGTCGTCGACGATCTCGTCGGCCTGCCGCTCCGCGATCTTCACGATCTCGGTCTGCGACGCCTCGCGCACCGCCTGTTCCCGCGCCTCCGCCAGCAGCCGGTCAACCTCGCGCTTCGCCTCGGCCAGCATCTCCTGCCGCTCCTTGACGATCCAGCGGGCTTGCTTGATCTCCTCCGGGATCGTCGCGCGCATCTGGTCGAGGATGTCGTAGATCTCCTCGCGGTCGATCCGCACCTGGTCGGTGAGCGGAACTGCCTTGGCGTTGTGAACGAGGTCGTCGAGCTTGTCGATCAGAACAAGGACGTCCATTGGTTGCGCAGTGTAGCCCCCTCGGCGGAGGACGCGACTATTCGTCGGGCCGTTCGGGCGTCCCGGGCCGTCCGTTCGGGAAGATTTCGGCCAGCCGGCGGGCCACCGGCTTCGGGACGAGCTCGGAGACGTCACCCCCGAACGCGGCGATCTCCTTCACCCCGCTCGAGGAGACGAAGCTCACCTGCGGGCTCGCCATGACGTAGATCGTCTCGACCTCCGGGGCGAGCGTCCGGTTGAGCTGGTTCATCTGGAACTCCCATTCGAAGTCGGAGATGACGCGGAGCCCCTTGACGATCGCCTTCGCGTCCCACTTGCGCGCGAAGTCGACGACGAGCTCGCGGAAGACGTCGATCTCGACGTTGCCGAGGGCCGCGAGGGCATCGCGGAGGAACTCGACCCGCTCCTCGACCGCGAAGGTCGGCTCCTTGTGGTGCGGTGTCCCCACCACGCCGACGACGACGCGGTCGAAGATCCCCGCCGCGCGCGTGATCACGTCGACGTGGCCGTTCGTGACCGGGTCGTAGCTGCCGGGGGCGATCGCGGTGATCACTGACGCGCCTCGAAGAGCGTGACGCGCGTCTGGCCGTACTTGCGGCTCGTGCGCACGGTCAGCGGCAGTTCGGGCTCGGTGCGCGCGTCCGTCTCGAGCACCAGGAGACCGTCGGCTGCGAGCAGCTGCGGCAGGTGGCGCGCGAGGCGTGGCTGGATCTCGGTGAGCATGCCGTAGGGAGGGTCGACCAGCACGAGATCGTACTTCGCCCCCGCGCTCGCCTCGTGCGCGATCGTCCAGAGGACGTCGCCGCGCACGACGCGGGCGCCTGTCAACCGCAGGCGGTCGAGGTTGTGCTCGATCGTCCGCAACGCGTCAGCGTCCTGCTCGACGAAGACGGCGCTCGCTGCTCCCCGCGACAGCGCTTCGATCCCGAGCGCGCCCGAACCGGCGAAGAGGTCGAGCACCCGCGCGTCGTCGACCGGCCCGACGAGGTTGAAGATGTTCTCGCGGACGCGGTCGGAGGTCGGCCGCGTGGCGAGGCCGCGCGGCGCCGCGAGCTTGTGCCCCTTCCGGCTACCGGCGATGACGCGCACGGCAGGGAGCCTAGAACGGACCAGGCCCGCAAGGACACGTCCGGAACCTGGTCCCGGACGTGTCGAGTCGGGGCATGTCGCGCGGCTCAGACCGCTCGCTGCAGCAGGAGGGACCTGGCCCCAAAGAACATGTCCGGAACCTGGTTCCGGACGTGTCCGGGCAGGACAGGTCAGGCTGCGCGGCGGAGGTGTTCGACCTGGCGGTGGGTCTGCCGGTAGATCCGCTGGAGGCGTTCGGGGTCGGCTGGCCGCGGTGCCGGTCGTCGGCGGCCCAGCAGACGGCGAAGGAGCTTCACGCGAGCGCCTCCGGCTCGATCTCGGCGAACAGGGCGGCCGCGGCGTCGTGCAGGGGACCCGGGCCGACCGACGCCGCGGCGGCCCGCGCCCGCTCGAGCAGGTCGCGGTCGCGGAGGAGGTGCGCGAACCGCAGGTCCGAAAGCCCCGACTGGCGCGTGCCGAGGAGAGCGCCGCCGCCGCGCAGCTCGAGATCCACCTCCGCGAGCTCGAAGCCGTCGCTCGTGCCGCAGAGCGCCGCGAGGCGCGCGTGCGCTGACTCGGTCAGCTCCTCCTTGGCACGGGAGACCAGCAGGCAGTACGACTGCTCGGCGCCGCGGCCGACGCGACCCCGGAGCTGGTGGAGCTGCGCGAGCCCGAAGCGGTCGGCCTCCTGGACGATCATCACCGTTGCATTCGCGACGTCGACGCCGACCTCGATCACGGTGGTGGCGACCAGCACGTCGAGCTCCCGCGCCTTGAACCGCGCCATGAGGTCGCGGCGCTCGGCGGCCTTGAGCCGGCCGTGGAGGCAGCCGACGCGGAAATCGCGCAGCTCGGCCCGGCGCAGTCGTTCGGCCTCCTCCTCCGCGGCGCGGGCGAGCGAGGTCTCGGACGCCTCGATCAACGGGCAGACGACGTACGCCTGCCGTCCCTCGCGCAGCAGGCGCGCGAGGCGGGTGTACGCCTCCGAGGCGCGATCCTCGGTGATCCAGCTCGTGATCACCGGCTTGCGCGAAGCCGGGGGCTTCGCGATCTCCGACACCGCGAGGTCGCCGTAGACCGTGAGGGCCAGCGTGCGCGGGATCGGGGTCGCGGTCATGTGGAGGACGTGTGGCGCTCGGCCGGCCACCAGCGCCGAGCGCTGCTCGACGCCGAACCGGTGCTGCTCGTCGACGACTGCGACCGCGAGGTCCCGCAGCTCGAAGCCTTCCTGGATGAGCGCGTGTGTCCCGACGACGACGTCGGCGCCGAGCGCCGCCTCCCGCTCTCGCTTGCCGGACGAGCTCGTCAGCAGCGCGCAGCTCACGCCGAGCTCGAGGCAGAGGTCAGCGATCGTCAGGAAGTGCTGCTCGGCGAGCGTCTCCGTCGGAGCCATCAGCGCCCCCTGGCGGCCGTTCTCGACGGCCCGCAGCAGGGCGTACAGGGCCACGACCGTCTTGCCCG
>DATEPQ010000141.1:0-12524 GCA_035273125.1 Gaiellaceae bacterium | reverse complement strand
GTAACCTCGCGTCCTGCGTGGCCACCCGCGGCGCTCGGCAGCGTCCAGACCTCGACGTCCTGCACCACGCTGTAGCCGAGCTTCTCGTAGAGAGCGAGCGCGCTCGTGTTCTCGACGATCACCTCGAGCCACACCCGCTCGACACCGCGGGACCGCGCCGCGTCGTGGGCGGCGTCCATGAGCGCCTCGCCGATGCCGCTCCGCCGCGCGGAGGCGACGACGCCCAGGCCGCCGATCCACGCGTCCGCTTCCCGGACGCCGAGATTGACGAGCCCGACCGGCTCGCCGTCCTGGTAGGCGATCCGCGATGCCTCGACATCGAAGTCGAACGTCTGCTGCATCCACCCGAGCGCGGCCTCGTCGATGTGCATCGGCATGAGGTATCCCTCGTAGCCGGCCGTGAAGAGCTTCGCGCGCTCACCCAGGGAGAGCGCGCTCGCCGGCCGAAGTTCGACGCTCAAGTCCGCTCGCGCAGGACGATTCCTTCGCCGGCAGAGAGCCGCGTGCGGCTCGCGCCGATCGTCACCGATCGTCCGTCGCCGCGGACGGCGAACACGTCGATGCCGCCGAGCCTGCCGAGCAGTCGCTCCGCGCGCTCGTCCGCTGCGGCAGCGGCCCGGAAACGCTGCAGAGCGGGCGTCAGCGCGTAGCCGAGTGCGGTGAGGATGACCAGCACCACGACGAGTCTCCACGGGCCTCCGTCCTCGGCGAGGATCATCTCGGTAGACACCGCTGCAGCGATCCCAGCGGCCGCCCACGTCCCGGGCACGACACTGCCGAGCAGCCGCGGGGAGGACACGATCAATCGGAGCGTCGTGACGACGAGTGCGGCGAGCGTCCAGACACCGAGGACTCCTGCGAGCTTCCAGTAGGTCTGGCCGGCGTCCTCCTGCCAGACGGCACCGGTCCACACCACGAACGTCGCGATGGCGAGCACGAGGGTGATCCAGCCGACCGTCGGAGTGACACCGCGGTCGATGCACGCGAGGCCGGCGAGTGCTGCGGCACCGCAGACGAACGCGATGCCGCACAGCTCGAGAATGTTTTCCTGCGTGGTGCCGAAACTGCCGCCGAGCACCGCTGCGATCGCCACGAGCGCGGCGACCGAGAAGAGAATCGCCGCCCCCAGCCAGAAGAGGCGGCGAATGCTCATTCCGCCGAGATCTCCTCGGCCACTCTGGTGCGGCGGTTCTGCTCGATGAACTCCTCGGTCAGCTCGTACGCCTCGTCGTCGACGATCTGCTGCGGCGGCGACTTCATGAGGTAGGAGCTCGGGCCGACGAGCGCGCCGGCGACGTTGTTGTCCAGTGCGAGCTTCGCCAGCCGGACGGCGTCGATGACGATTCCCGCCGAGTTGGGCGAGTCCCAGACCTCGAGCTTGAGCTCGACGTTGAGCGGCACGTCGCCGAACGACGAGCCCTCCATCCGGATGTAGGCCCACTTGCGGTCGGTCAGCCACGGCACGTAGTCGGACGGGCCGACGTGGACGTTGCCCTGGCCGAGGTCGTAGTCGAGCATCGACGTGACCGCGTTCGTCTTCGAGATCTTCTTCGACTCCAGCCGCTCCCGCTCGAGCATGTTGAGGAAGTCGGAGTTGCCGCCGACGTTGAGCTGCATCGTCTTGTCGAGATGCACGCCGCGCTCGCGGAAGAGCGAGGTGAGCACGCGGTGCGTGATCGTGGCGCCGACCTGCGACTTGATGTCGTCGCCGATGATCGGGACGCCTGCATCCTGGAACCGCTTGTTCCAGTACTCCTCACGGGCGATGAAGACCGGCATGCAGTTCACCATCGCGCACCCCGCCTCGAGGATCTGCTCCGTGTACCACTTGGTGGCCGCTTCGGAGCCGACCGGCAGGTAGTTGACCACGACGTCCGTGTTCGTGGACTTCAGGATCCCGACGATGTCGGCGGTCTCGCCGGGGGACTTCTCGACCACTTCGGAGAGGTACTTGCCGAGCCCGTCGTGGGTCATCCCGCGGGAGACGGTGACGCCCGTCTTCGGGACGTCGGCGAACTTGATGGTGTCGTTCGGGTGCGCCCAGATGGCGTCTGCGAGGTCCTCGCCCACCTTGCCCTTGACGACGTCGAACGCCGCGGTGAACTCGATGTCGCGGATGTGGTACCCGCCGAGGTTCACGTGCATCAGGCCGGGGACGAACTGGTCGTCGGGGGCGTCGTCGTAGTACTGGACACCCTGGAGCAGGGAATTGGCGCAGTTGCCGACGCCGACGATGGCGACGCGCACCTTGCCGTTGGAATCAGGCATCTGGTCCTCCATGAAGAAGTTGCTTGCGAACGTGCAGGATGCGTTGGACGACCGTGAGCCACGCCGTCGCGGCGAGCGCGACGATCGCCCACGGCAGGCCGCCCCACGGTGCGAAGACCAGGCCTGCGGTGATGAGCACGACGCGCTCGGCGCGCGAGCCCAGTCCGACGTCGCCCTTCAGTCCCAGCGCCTCGGCGCGTGCGCGCGTGTAGGAGACGAGGAACGAGCCGACGACGGCTCCCACCGCGACCACCACCGCCCAGTCCTCGCCGTGCCGCGAGAAGACGAGCGCGATCGCGGCCAGCATCGCTCCCTCGCCGACGCGGTCGGTCGTGGAATCGATGAACGCTCCGAACGGCGTCGACTTGCCGCCAACGCGCGCGAGGGCGCCGTCGAGGATGTCGAGGAGCGAGCCGACGACGAAGATCCCGGCGGCAAGCCAGTAGACGACGAGCTTGTCGGCCCGGTTCTCGAACGGAACGAGCACAGCGGCAGCGAGACACAGCGAGACGCCGGTCGTCGTGAGGATGTTCGGCGTGATGCGGGTGCGGGCGAGGCTCGTGACCGAGCGGCTCGCGAGTGACCGGGCTCCGGTCGTGTAGCCGTGCTTGACGCGCCGAAGCACTGGAGTCGAATTCATCTCCACCATCGCAATCCTGCTATGCCGACTATAGCAGGTTTGCGATGACCGGGCCGAGCGAGCGGAGGCGGCCGAGGAGCCGTGGCAGATAGGCCGTGGCCAGGATCGCGGCCAGGGCGACGCCCGCCCCGGCGAGCACGTCAAGGAGATAGTGGTTGGCCGTCGCCACGACCGAGAACCAGACCCAGAGCGGCCAGAGGCCCCAGAGCGCCTTCGCCCAGATCGTCCTCGAGGTGGCGACGAGGAACCAGCCGACGATCAGGGCGTCCGCCGCGTGAAGGCTCGGCATCGCGGCGTACGAGTTCCCGAGCGTCTGCAGGAGCGCACTCGAGTGGTTGACCCCGGCGACGAATCCCTTGTCCGGGAACATCCAGGGCGGCGCCGTCGGCATCAACCAGAACCCGACCAGACCGATCAGGTTCGCGAGCAGGATGGTGTTGCGGAGGCGGCTGAACGCCTCGTGCCGGCGGAGGTACACCCAGAGGAGCGCGAGCCCGATCACGGTGAACTCCGAGTTCCAGTACGTCCAGGCGGTCGCCGTCAGGAGCGTCGAGGAGGAGTCGGCGATCCGCTCCACGGTCAGCTCGAAGAGGTGAGGGGTGACCTGCCGCTCGAGCGAGATCACGCGCAGGCCGTTCACGAATGCCTTCGTGGGGTTGCCGTCGGTCAGGTGCCGGACGGCGAGGTACGAGAAGTAGAAGCCAAACCAGATAGTCAACTGGAGGCCGAAATCGCGCCAACCGCGCGGAAGCACCCGCTGTCCCAGAGCGACGACCCGCTCCATGGGGACACTTTAGACCGTCGGGTTACAGGAAGGCCACGGAAGGAGGACTAGCCCCCGATGTACGACATCTCGACCCTGGGCAACGAGGCCGTTTCCGCCGTCCGCAGCTCGGAATAGCGGTCGGTGCGGCGCGTCCACAGGGCACGGAGCTGCTCGGTCAGCTCCTCGTCCGAGGCTCCGAGGCGCAGCGGCGCGCGGAGGTCGTGGCCCCGCGCGGAGAAGAGGCAGGTGTAGAGCCGTCCCTCGGCCGAGAGGCGGGCGCGAGAGCAGCCGCCGCAGAACGGTTGGGTGACGGAGGCGATCACGCCGATCTCGCCGGCCCCGTCGAGGTAGCGCCAGCGGCGCGCGGTCGCGTCGGGACGCTCCGACGCCACCGGCTCGAGCGGCCAGCGCTCGGAGATGCGGTGCACGATCTCCTCGGCGCTGACGACGTCCTCGAGCCGCCAGCCGTTCGTCGAACCCACGTCCATGTACTCGATGAAGCGCAGCACGTGGCCGCTGCCCCGGAAGTGCTCCGCGAGCGCGAGGAGATCGCCGTCGTTCGCACCGCGCTTGACGACTGCGTTGATCTTCACCGGGAGCCCGGCGGCCGCCGCGGCGTCGATTCCCTCGAGCACCTTCTGCACGGGGAAGTCGACGTCGTTCATGGCGCGGAACGCGTCGTCGTCGAGCGAGTCGAGGCTGACGGTGACGCGGTCCAGGCCTGCGGCGGCGAGCGCCTCGGCCTTCTGCGCGAGCACGGAGCCGTTCGTGGTCAGTGCGAGCTCGAGGCGGCCGCCGTCGAGCCGTTCGATCGCCGCGAGCAACTCGACGAGGTGCTCGACGTTGCGGCGCACGAGGGGCTCGCCGCCCGTGATCCGCACCGTGCGGACGCCGAGACCCGCGAAGAGGCCGACGACGCGGGCCAGCTCTTCGAGCGTGAGCAGCTCGCGGCGCTCGAGGAATGCGTAGTCGCGCCCGAAGACCTCCTTCGGCATGCAGTAGACGCAGCGGAAGTTGCAGCGATCGGTGATCGAGATGCGAAGGGTCTCGAGCGGACGCCCGAGGCGGTCGAGGAGCGGCTCCATCCCTGCAGTGTGCCCGTTACTGCTCGGCCCAGACACACGCGAGCTCGACGAGCGTCGCAGCGGCCAGGCCCATGTCCTCGACGCAGATCCACTCGCGCTCGCTGTGCGCGTCGTGGCCGCCCGTGAAGATGTTCGCCGAGGGCAGCCCCATCTCGGTGAGGGCCGAGCCGTCGGTGCCGCCGCGAATCGCGGTCTCCTTCGGCTCGAGCCCGACGCGACGGATCGCTTCCTCGAGGTTGGCGACGATCTCCGGATGCCGCTCGAGGGCGGCGCGAGGGTTGCGGTACTGGATGCGGTCCTCGACCTCGATCGTGCACCGCTGCTCGGCGGCGCACACCTCTTCCGCGAGGCTCCGCAGAAATGCGACGTGCTCGGCGAGGAGGTCGTCGTCGAAGTCGCGCACGATGAAACGCAACTCGACCGAGGACGAGTCGCCCTCGACGAGGACGGGATGAACGTAGCCCTCGCGCCCCTCGGTCGTCTCCGGGGCGAGACGACCTTGCGGGAGGCGGGCGAGGATCTCCCCGGTGAGCTTGATCGCGTTCACGAGCTCGCCGCTCGCCCAGCCGGGATGGATCGCGCGGCCGTGAATGTGCATGCGCACCTGGGCGCCGGAGAACGTCTCGGTCTGCAGCTCGCCGGCGGTCGAGCCGTCGACGGTGTAGGCGGCGGCGGCGCCGAAGCTCTCGACCGGGAAGTGGATGACGCCGCGGCCGACCTCCTCGTCCGGGTTGAACGCAACCTTCACGGTGCCGTGTGCGATCTCCGGGTGCTCGACGAGATGGCCGACGGCGGCCATGATCTCCGCCACGCCGGCCTTGTCGTCGGCGCCGAGCAGCGTCGTCCCGTCCGTCGTGATCAGGTCGTGGCCGACGTGGTTCTCGAGCTCCGGGGACTGCTCGGGCCCGATCACCTGGCCCGAGTCGCCGAGCACGATCTCGCCGCCTTCGTAGCGCTTGCGCTGGGGCGAGACGCCGGCGCCGCTCACCTCGCGGGCGGTGTCGACGTGGGCGAACAGGGCGATCGTCGGCACCTCGTGCTCGACGGTCGCGGGGACGGTCGCGGTCACGTAGCCGTGCTCGTCCATCGTCACGTCGGCCAGGCCGATCTCCTCGAGCTCGTCGCGGAGGAGTCGCAGCAGCTCGAGCTGGCCGGGCGTGCTCGGGTACGTGTCCGATTCCTCGTCGGAGCGGGTGTCGATGCGGACGTACCGGAGGAGCCGCTCGGCTGCGTCCTCCGCGAGCCGGGCGGCGAGCGTGGTCTCCGTGGCCATCGCGCGAGTGTACGTTCGGGCCATGCGCGTCCGTCTCGTCCAGCTGTACCTCGGACTCATCCTCTACGGCATCAGCTCCTCGCTGCTCGTCCTCGCGACCCTCGGGCTCGATCCGTGGGACGTCTTCCACCAGGGGCTGTCGCGAACGTTCGGTCTCGCGATCGGGACGTGGGCGATCATCGTCGGGGCCGTAGTGCTCCTGCTCTGGATCCCCCTGCGCCAGCGGCCGGGTATCGGCACGGTCAGCAACGTCGTCCTCGTCGGCCTGACGATGAACGTCGTGCTCGGACATGTGGGCGCACCGCACGCGCTGGCCGCGCGGGTGGCCTGCCTCGTCTGCGGCGTCTTGCTCAACGGCGTCGCGACCGGCGCGTACATCGGAGCGGGGCTCGGCCCGGGCCCGCGTGACGGCCTGATGACCGGGCTCGCGGCGCGGGGACATTCGATCCGCCTCGTGCGCACCGCGCTCGAGGTGAGCGTGCTCGTGACGGGCTGGCTGCTCGGCGGCACGGTTGGAGTCGGGACGGTCGTCTACGCGCTGTCGATCGGCCCGCTCGCGCACGTGTTCATCCCGCTCTTCGCGCGGGGCAGGCCGACGCCGGAGCACGCGCTGGAGGCCGTATAGCCGCCGTCGCGCTGGCGCTCGCGTCGGCGCTCCTCTTCGGCGCGATGAGCGTGGCGCTGCGGATGGCGCTCGACCGCGACCCGGATGTCGCGCTCGGGACGATCGCCACCTCCGCCACCGCGCTCCTCGTCGCGCTGGTCGCCGCGGCGGCCGAGACGCCGGCGCGCGGCCTGCATCTCTCCTCGGCCTGGCCGTTCCTGCTCGCGGGGCTTCTCTCGCCGGGCGCTGCGCAGATCCTCGTCACGGTGGCGATCCGCGAGTCGGGGTCCTCGCGCGTGTCGATGATCTTCGGCACGGCGCCGCTCGTCTCGGTCACGATCGCGCTCGTCGTCCTCGGCGAGCCCGCAAGCGCGCCGCTCCTCGCCGGCGCGGTGCTCGTCGTCGGCGGGGGAGTGCTCCTCGCCCGCGAGAAGGAGCGGCCGGCGCACCTAAACCGGCTCGGCCTCGCGTTTGCCTTCGCCGGCGCGACACTGTTCGCGATCCGGGACAACCTCGTCCGGCACCTCGCGGTGGGAAGTACGGCCGTGCCGCCCGCAGTCGCCGCGACCGCCGCGCTGCTGGGCGGCACGGCGCTGATCGGGATCTGGGCACGCCAGGGCGTGGGCCGCCGTTGGCTTCCGTTCCTGCCGGTGGGGGTGCTCTTCGGCGCCTCGTACGTCTCGCTCTTCGAGGCGTACTACCGCGGTCGGGTCACGGTCGTCGCGCCGCTCGTCGCGATCGAGTCGCTGTTCGGCGTCGCGCTCTCCGCGTGGCTCCTCCGCCACTCGGAGCTCGTGGGGAAGAGGCTGTTCGTCGGCGCAGGGCTCATCGTCGCCGGCGGCGCCCTCATCGGCGCCTTCCGGTAAATCCCATATCTGCTATAACGAGGCTTAGATTTTCTCACCAGAGGAGGCAGAACACCATATGGCGAAGACCATCGGCATCGACCTCGGCACGACGAACTCGTGCATGGCCGTGCTCGAGGGCGGCGAGCCGTCCGTCATCCCGAACGCCGAGGGCGGGCGCACGACGCCGTCCGTCGTCGCGTTCACGAAGGACGGCCAGCGGCTCGTCGGCGCTCCGGCCCGGCGGCAGCAGGTCACGAACCCCACCAACACGATCTTCTCGATCAAGCGGTTCATGGGCCGCAAGTTCGACGAGGTGACGGAGGAGATGACCATCGTCCCGTACGAGGTCGTCAAGGGCTCGAACGGCGACGTGCGCGTGAAGGCGGAGGGCAAGGAATACGCCCCGCCGGAGATCAGCGCGATGATCCTCCAGAAGCTCAAGCAGGACGCGGAGGCGTATCTCGGCGAGAACGTCGCGGACGCCGTCATCACCGTCCCTGCGTACTTCAACAACGCGCAGCGCGAGGCGACGAAGGACGCCGGCAAGATCGCCGGCCTCAACGTGCTGCGGATCATCAACGAGCCGACCGCGGCGGCCCTCGCGTACGGGCTCGACAAGGAAGGCTCCGACCAGACGATCCTCGTCTTCGACCTCGGCGGCGGCACGTTCGACGTGTCCGTCCTCGAGCTCGGCGAGGGCGTGTTCGAGGTCAAGTCGACCGCCGGTGACAACCACCTCGGCGGCGACAACTTCGACAAGGCGGTCGTCGACTGGATGGCCGGTGAGTTCAAGAAGGATCAGGGCATCGACCTGACGCAGGACAACATGGCGCTCCAGCGCCTCTACGAGGCTGCGGAGAAGGCCAAGATCGAGCTGTCGTCCACGATGACGACGCAGATCAACCTGCCGTTCATCACGGCGACCACGGAGGGCCCGAAGCACCTCGACCTGCAGCTCACGCGGGCGAAGCTCGAGGAGATCACCGCCGACCTGCTCGCGCGGACCGTCGAGCCGACGAAGCAGGCGCTCGCCGACGCGGGCCTCGACTCCTCGAAGATCGACCACGTCGTCCTCGTCGGCGGCATGACCCGCATGCCGGCGGTGCAGGAAAAGGTCAAGGAGCTGATCGGCAAGGAGCCGCACAAGGGCGTCAACCCCGACGAGGTCGTCGCCGTCGGCGCCGCACTCCAGGCCGGCGTGCTCAAGGGGGAGGTCAAGGACATCCTCCTGCTCGACGTCACCCCGCTCTCGCTCGGGATCGAGACGAGGGGCGGCGTGATGACCAAGCTGATCGAGCGCAACACGACCATCCCGACCAAGAAGTCCGAGGTCTTCACGACCGCCGAGGACAACCAGCCCTCGGTCGAGGTGCACGTCCTCCAGGGCGAATCGGAGATGGCGACCTACAACAAGACGCTCGGCAAGTTCCAGCTGGTGGGGATCCCGCCGGCGCCTCGGGGCATGCCGCAGATCGAGGTCACCTTCGACATCGACGCCAACGGGATCATCAACGTGTCCGCCAAGGACATGGGCACCGGGAACGTCCAGCAGATCCAGATCCAGGGCGGCTCGGGCCTGTCCGAGGACGAGGTGCAGGAGATGATCCGCAACGCGGAGTCGCACGCCGACGAGGCGCACCGGCTGCGCGAGGCGGCGGACACGAAGAATCTCGCCGAGACGCTCGCGTATCAGACCGAGCGCTCCCTCAAGGAGCACCGGGACAAGCTCGACGAGTCCGAGGCCTCGACGATCGAGGGCCGGGTCATGGAGCTGCGCCAGGCGCTCGAGGGCGACGATCTCGCCGATATCCGCGCCAAGATGGACGCGCTGCAGGAGTCCTCGCACAAGCTCGCCGAGGTGCTCTACGCCGAGGCGGCTCAGCAGGCGCAGGCGTCCGCCGGCGGCGGCAACGGTGAGGCAACCTCCGGCTCCGACGACGAGGTCGTCGAGGAAGGGGAGTACGAGGTCGTCGACGAGGAGGCGCCCACCTCGTGAGCGAGGAGCAGGTAGAGCAGCAGGAAGCGACGGAGCAGGGTGCGGAGGAGCAGCAGCCGGAGCCGGACGACCGGCTGCTGCGCCTCGCCGCCGACTTCGAGAACTACAAGAAGCGGGCGGCGCGCGAGCGGCAGGAGTACGTCCAGCTCGCGAACGAGCGGCTGATCGCCGAGCTCCTCCCGATCCTCGACGACCTCGAGCGCGCGCTGAGCTCCGCCGAGCAGCACGAGGAGGCGCAGCTCGAGGAGGGCGTGCGCCTCGTGCACCGCTCGCTCGCCGGACTGCTCGAGCGGCACGGCGTCAAGCCGATCTCCACGGACGGCAAGTTCGACCCGCACGTGCACGAGGCGCTGCTCTCGCAGCCGTCCGACGCGGAGGAAGGCTCCGTGATCGACGTCGTGCAGAAGGGCTACAAGCTCGGCGAGCGGGTCGTCCGACCCGCCCGGGTCGTCGTCGCCGCGCCGCCCGCGCCGCAGGAGGAAGCAGAGGCGGATGGCTGAGTCGCTCTACGACACACTCGGTGTGAAGAAGGGGGCCTCGGCGGACGAGATCAAGAAGGCGTACCGCAAGCTCGCGCGCCGGTACCACCCGGACACGAACCAGGGCGACAAGTCCGCGGAGGAGCGGTTCAAGCAGGTCCAGACGGCGTACGACGTCCTCTCGGACCCGGAGAAGCGGAAGGCCTACGACCGCTTCGGCTCGACGAACGGCCGCGGGGCGCCCGGTCCCGGCGGAGTCAACGTCGACTTCGGCGACTTCGACTGGAGCGGCGACCTCGGCGACATCCTCGGCGGCATCTTCGGCAACGTCCGCGGCGGCGGCAATCGCCGCGCGCGCCCGCAGCCGGTGCGCGGTGCGGACGTCGAGACCGAGGTGCGCCTCTCGTTCGAGGACTCGCTCCGCGGCGCCGAGGCGAAGGTTCCGGTCGAACTGACCGCCGCCTGCTCCAAGTGCGGCGGCACCGGCGCGGAGCCGGGCACGGCTCCCGTCATCTGCCCGGACTGCAACGGCCGCGGCGTCGTCTCCGAGTCGCAGGGCCTCTTCGCCCTGTCGCAGCCGTGCCCGCGCTGCCGCGGCAACGGCACGGTGATCGAGAAGCCGTGCTCGAAGTGCCACGGCTCCGGGCGCGAGCGGCGCCGTCGCACGTTCAACGTGAAGATCAAGCCGGGCGTCAAGGACGGCACGAAGATCCGGCTCAAGGGCAAGGGCGAGGCCGGCCAGCACGGCGGGCCGAACGGCGACCTGATCGTCGTCACCCGCGTCGAGTCGTCGCCGCTCTACGAGCGGCGCGGCGACGACCTGATCGTGCAGGTGCCGGTCTCCTTCCCGACCGCAGCGCTCGGCGGCAAGGTCGAGGTGGCGACGCCCGAGGGTGCGGTGTCGCTCAGGATTCCCGCCGGCTCGGAGGACGGCAAGCTCCTGCGTATCAAGGGCCGCGGCGCGCCGAAGCTGAGCGGCTCCGGCAAGGGCGACGTCCTCGCGCGCGTCCGGATCCAGGTGCCGAAGCGCATGAACAAGAAGGAGCGCGAGCTCCTCGAAGAGCTGCAGAAGGCGGTCGGCTGATGGAGACCTCCGAGCGGCCCATCTACATGATCTCGGTCGCCGCCGAACTCGTCGGCATGCACCCGCAGACGCTGCGGATGTACGAGACGAAGGGCCTCGTCCGGCCGCAGCGGACGCCGGGCGGCACGCGGCTCTACTCCGAGGCGGACGTCGAGCGGCTCCGCATCATCCAGCGCCTCACCTCCGAGCTCGGCCTGAATCTCGCCGGCGTCGAGCTCGTCCTGCGGCTCGAGGACGAGCTGCGCAAGGCGCACGCGCAGATCGATCGCCTGCAGCGGCAGCTGCGACGCGAGGTACAGGACGTGCACAGGCAATACCGCCGCGACCTCGTGCTCGTGCGCGACGAGCGGCTACCGGAAAGGCAGTAACGCAATGGACTTCAACAAGCTCACGATCAAGGCCCAGGAGGCCGTCGCGGCCGCGCAGGAGCTTGCGCGCCGGAGCGGCAATCCCGAGCTCTACCCCGAGCACCTGCTGCTCGCCCTCCTCGACCAGGAGCTGCCGCGCGAGCTTGTTCCCGACGCTGACTCGCTGCGCGCTCGGGCCCAGGCGACGCTCGCGCAGAAGCCCCGCATCGACGGCTCACAGCAGCAACCCCAGGTCGGCGCGCAGTTCTCGAAGGTGCTCGACCGTGCCTTCGACGAGGCGAAGAAGATGGAGGACGAGTACGTCGCGGCGCAGCACCTCCTGCTGGCCCTCGACGTCGTGCCGCGCGACCAGCTGCTCGCGAAGATCGCGGAGGTCACCGCCGGCCGCCGCGTCACCTCGCCCGATCCCGAGGGCACGTATCAGGCGCTCTCGAAGTTCGGCCGCGACCTGACCGAGGCCGCAGAGAGCGGGAAGCTCGACCCGGTCATCGGCCGAGACGAGGAGATCCGCCGCGTGATCCAGGTCCTCTCGCGCCGCACGAAGAACAACCCGGTTCTCATCGGCGAGCCCGGCGTCGGCAAGACCGCGATCGTCGAAGGGCTCGCGCAACGCATCGTCGCGGGCGACGTGCCCGAGTCGCTGAAGGGAAAGCGGGTCTGGGCGCTCGACATCGGCGGCCTGCTCGCGGGTTCGAAGTACCGCGGCGAGTTCGAGGAGCGGCTCAAGGCGGTGCTCGAGGAGATCCAGAACGCGGCCGGCGAGATCATCGTCTTCATCGACGAGCTGCACACGATCGTCGGCGCGGGCGCGGCGGAGGGCGCCGTCGACGCCGCGAACATGCTGAAGCCGATGCTCGCGCGCGGCGAGCTCCGCTGTGTCGGCGCGACGACGCTCGACGAGTACCGCAAGCACATCGAGAAGGACGCCGCGCTCGAGCGGCGCTTCCAGCCGGTCTTCGTCGGCGAGCCGTCCGTCTCCGACACGATCGCGATCCTGCGCGGCCTCAAGGAGCGCTACGAGGCGCACCACGGCGTGCGCATCCGAGACGCGGCCCTGGTCGCGGCCGCGGTGCTCTCAGACCGCTACATCGCCGACCGCTTCCTGCCCGACAA
>DATEPQ010000140.1:0-8523 GCA_035273125.1 Gaiellaceae bacterium | reverse complement strand
TCCCCCATGAAGATGAGCGGTGTGCACGGCGAGAAGAGCGTGACGGCCGCGGCGACCCGCAGCGCATCGTCCGGCAGCCGGTCGCCGAGCGCGCGGTTCCCGACCTGGTCGTGGTTCTGCGCACAGACGACGAGGCGGCGGGGGTCGTGTCCGCGGCCGGCGAGATCCTCCGCGAGCGCGGTGACCGAGCCGTAGTCGGCGTAGTAGCCCTCGCGCTCTCCGGTGAGGAGGACGTGCAGCTCGTGGTGCGAGCGGTCGGCCCACTGCGCATCGTGGCCCCACTCGTCGATCGGTCGCCAGTCGTCCACCTCCATCTCCGAGATGACCAGCGCCGCGCCGACGCGCTGCTTCAGCTCGGCACAGACATGGAGCGGCGAGTCGTCGAGGATCGCGTGCACCGCGTCGAGGCGCAGCCCGTCGAGGTGGAAGTCCCGCACCCACTGCTCGGCGTTCTGAATCGCCCATTCGCGCACGCCGCGCTGCGCGTAGTCGAGTGCGTCGCCCCAGAAGGTCTCGTGCCGGTCGGTGAAGTACGGACCGAACGCCGTCAGCGCCTCGTTCCCGGGGCCGACGTGGTTGTAGACGACGTCGAGGATCACGCCGAGCCCCTCCGCGTGGGCGGCGTCGACGAGGCCGGCGAGCCCGTGCGGGCCGCCGTAGGTCGGGTGGACGGCGTAGGTGTAGAGGCCGTCGTAGCCCCAGCCGCGCTCGCCGGGGAAGGTCGCGACCGGCATCAGCTCGATTGCGGTCACGCCGAGCTCGCGCAGGCCGCGGAGCCGCGGCACGACCCCGGCAAAGGTTCCGTCCGCGCTGAACGTGCCGACATGCAGCTCGTAGAGCACGAGCTCGTCCAGCGTCAGGCCGTCCCAGCCGTCGTCGCTCCACTCGAAGGCGCCGGTGTCGAGGACGCGCGACGGCCCGGTCACGCCTTCGGGCTGCCAGCGAGAGCACGGATCGGGCCACGCTTCGCCGTCCACCACGAGGCGATAGTCGTCGCCGCTGAACGTGCCGACCCAGCACTCGGCCTCCCGCTCCAGGGCGACCTCCCCGTCCGAGCGGACGGACACCGCCCGCGCGTCGGGCGCCCAGACGCACACCTCCACCGTGCCGTCCCCCCACGGCACTGCCCCCAACCGGCGCACTCCGGCTACTCCGGAACGAGCCAGACGGCGCCGAGCGGCGGCAGCGTGAGCGTGGCGGAGAACGGCTGCTCGTGCCAGGGCACCGGCTCCGCCTCCACGCCGCCGAGATTGCCGACGCCGCTGCCGCCGTAGAAGGCCGAGTCCGTGTTCAGCACCTCGCGCCAACGGCAGCAGACGGGCATCCCGACGCGGTAGTCGTGGCGCGGCACCGGCGACAGGTTGAGGACGCAGACCATTGGGGGCGAGTCCCCTTCGCCGACGCGCGCAAACGCGAGGACGTTGTTCGCCGCGTCGTTCGCCTCGAGCCAGCGGAAGCCGGCGGGGTCGAAGTCGAGCTCCCAGAGTGCCGGGGTCGAGCGGTAGACGTGGTTGAGGTCGCGCACGAGCGCCTGGATGCCCTCGTGCTCGGCGTGCTCGAGGAGGTTCCAGTGGAGGGAGCCCTCCGCGTTCCACTCCTCCCACTCGCCGAGCTCGCCGCCCATGAAGAGGAGCTTCTTCCCGGGATGCGCCCACATGTAGGCGTAGAGCGCGCGCAGGTTCGCGAACTTCTGCCAGCGGTCGCCCGGCATCTTCTCGAGCAGCGACCGCTTGCCGTGTACGACCTCGTCGTGCGACAGCGGCAGGACGAAGTTCTCGCTGAAGGCGTACATGAGCGAGAACGTGAGCGTGTGGTGGTGGTAGTGGCGGTAGACGGGGTCCTTCTGGAAGTACGTGAGCGTGTCGTGCATCCAGCCCATGTTCCACTTGAAGCCGAAGCCGAGCCCGCCGAGGTAGGTCGGCCGCGAGACGCCGGGCCACGCCGTCGACTCCTCGGCCGCCGAGACGATTCCCTGCTCGCGCCCGTACAGCGTCTCGTTCATCTCCTTGAGGAAGGAGACCGAGTCGAGATCCTCGTTGCCGCCGAACATGTTGGGCACCCACTCGCCGGCCTTGCGGGAGTAGTCGAGGTAGAGCATCGAGGCGACGGCGTCGACGCGGATGCCGTCCGCATGGTGCTCGCGCAGCCAGTAGAGCGCGTTCGCGAGCAGGAAGTTCCGCACCTCCGTTCGCGCGAGGTTGAACACGAGCGTGCCCCAGTCGGGGTGCGAGCCGCGGCGCGGGTCGGCGTGCTCGTACAGGTGCGTCCCGTCGAACGTGGCGAGCGCCCAGTCGTCGCGCGGGAAGTGGGCGGGAACCCAGTCGAGGATCACGCCGATGCCGCGCTGGTGGAGCCGGTCGACGAGGTGGCGGAAGTCGTCGGGCGTGACGAAGCGCGAGGTGGGCGCGTAGTAGCCGGTCACCTGGTAGCCCCACGAGCCGGAGAAGGGGTGCTCCATCACCGGCAGCAGCTCGACGTGCGTGAAGCCGAGGTCGGAGACGTAGTCGGCGAGCTCGTCCGCGAGCTCGCGGTAGCTCAGCGGGCGGTTGTCCTCGAGCGGGTTCCGCCGCCACGAGCCGAGGTGGACCTCGTAGACCGACATCGGCTTGCGCAGCGGGTCGGAGGCCGCGCGGCGCTCGAGCCACTCCTCGTCGCGCCAGACGTGCTTCGCCTCCCAGACCACGGAGGCGTTCGCCGGCGGCACCTCGGTGTGGAAGGCGAGCGGGTCGGCCTTCAGGCGCAGCCGGCCGTTCTGCGTGCGGATCTCGAACTTGTACTTCGTCCCCTCGTCCACGCCGGGGACGAAGAGCTCCCAGATGCCGGACGCGCCCAGCGATCGCATCGGGTGCAGCCGACCGTCCCAGGAGTTGAAGTCGCCGACCACCGCCACCGAGCGCGCGTTCGGCGCCCAGACGGCGAACGCGGTGCCGACCACGCCGTCGAGCTCGCGCACGTGCGCGCCGAGCCGCTCGTAGAGGTGCTCGTGGCGTCCTTCCATCGCGAGGTGCAGGTCGAGCTCACCGAGCGTGGGCAGGAACGAGTACGGGTCGCGGACGGTGAACGTGTTCCCGTCCGGATACTCGACCTCGAGCTCGTACTCGAGCGGCAGCCGCGCCTTCGGCAGCAGCGCCTCCCACAGGCCGGCCGGATCCTTGAGCTCGGCCTCGACGCCTGCCGGCTGGATCCGGACGGCCCGTGCCTCCGGTCGCAGCGTGCGCACGACGACGCCGTCCTCGGCCTTGTGGGCGCCGAGCACGCCGTGCGGATTCGCGCCCAGATCGACTGTCACAGTGCCTCTGCGGCCTGATGCATGAGGCGCTCGATACCCGCGACGGGGATTCCAACCCAGTCGGGCCGGTTGTCGAGCTCGTAGCGCAGCTCGTAGACCGCCTTCTCGAGTTCGAAGACCGCGAGCAGGCGGTCGACCGCGGCGTCTCCGGGCGGCAGCAGCGTCGCGTCGACGGTCTCGAGATAGCTCTCGAGGAACCGCTCGCGCGCCCGCTCCTCCCAGTCCGCCGGCACATCGGCGGCGCGGGTCAACTCGGCGGCGGTCGCCGCATACGCGAAGGAACGAAGCATCCCGGCGACGTCGCGCAGCGGCGAGCGCTTGCGGCGCCGCTCGACCAGCGTCCGCGCCGGCTCACCCTCGAAGTCGAGGAGTATCCAGTCGTTCCTGCTCCAGAGCGCCTGGCCGAGGTGGTAGTCGCCGTGGGTGCGGATCACGCGGCCGCTGGAGCCGGCATGGGTGAGGAGGCGGAGCTGCTCGCGCACCTCCTCGCCGCGGCCGAGGATCGGGGCGAGGCGCTCGTCGTCGTCGGGCAGCGAGAGGAAGACGCGCGCGATCTCCTCGTCCACGGTCGCGGTCAGGAGCCCGAGCGACTCGACACTCGGCTCCTCCGGCGCGAACGCGGGGTCGCTCGGATCGGAGCCGAGCGCGGAGTGCATGTTGGCGGTCACCTCGCCGAGCCGGCCCAGGCGGTCGAGGAAGCTCTCGGGCGCCGACGCGATCTCGCCGAGCGCGAGCTCCCAGCCGCCGATCGCGCCCGCGACGTACTCCTGGAGCAGGCCGAGCGTGGCCGTGAGCGGTCCGCCCGAGTACGCGTACCAGCCGCCGAGCGCCGGGATGTTGCGGAAGCCGTGCTCGCCGAGGAAGCGCAGCATCTCGAGCTCCGGGTTGATCCCGGGCTCGAGACGGCGGAACACCTTGAGGATCAGTGTCTCGTCGAAGACGACCGAGCTGTTCGACTGCTCCGAGGAGACGAGCCGGGCGGCGCCGAGCTCGCGGCCCAGCGGGGAGAAGTCCTCGGCCGGGCTGAACTCGGCCACACCCTCCGAGCCCTGGAGCGTCAACCCTGTTCGCATCGCGCTCACGATCTCGCGCGCCAGTCCGGCGTCCTCGGCGAGCCCGTCGAACGAGCCGTCGGGGTCACCGGAGACGAGCAGCTGGTAGATCTCGTGCGCGCCGGTGTCGAAGCGCATCTCGACGAGGGCGAGCGAGAGCCGCGGCTCGGCCTGCCGGATGGTGACGGTGTCGAGCACCGCCGAGTGCGACACGGTCCGCGACTTCGCCCCGTACCAGCGTTGCCGGGTTACGTACTCGATCAGCGACTGCTCGTCCATCTCACTCCACCTGCTCTTCCTGCCTGAGCTGGAACCAGAAGAAGCCGCGTGGCGCGAGCGTCAGCAGGTAGGGCAGCTCGCCGATCGGCGGGAATGCCGTTCGGCCCAGCATCTCGACGGGGACCATACCGTCGTACTCCGAGAGGTCGAGCTGCACGGCCTGCGCCGAGCGCGCGAGGTTGTGCACGCAGAGGACGATGTCGTCCTCCCACTTGCGGATGTGGGAGAAGATGCGCGCGTTGTCGCCGGGGAGCGGCTCGTACGTCCCTAGCCCGAAGACGGGGTGCTCCTTGCGCAGCGCGATGAAGCGCTGCATCCAGCGCAGGAGGGAGTTCGGCGTGCGCAGCTGCGCCTCCACGTTGACCGCCTGAAAGCCGTAGACCGGATCCATCAGCGGCTGGAGGTAGAGCTGCGCCCAGTCGGCGCGCGAGAACCCGGCGTTGCGGTCGCCCGACCACTGCATCGGCGTGCGGACTCCGTCCCGGTCGCCGAGGTAGACGTTGTCGCCCATGCCGATCTCGTCCCCGTAATAGAGGACGGGCGAACCTGGCAGCGAGAAGAGAATCGCGTGGAGCAGCTCCGCCTCGTCGCGGCCGGCGTCGAGCAGCGGCGCGAGCCGGCGGCGGATGCCGAGGTTGAGCTTCATCCGCGGGTCCTTCGCGTACTCCTCGTACATGTAGTCCCGCTCCTCGTCGGTGACCATCTCGAGGGTCAGCTCGTCGTGGTTGCGGAGGAAGAGGCCCCACTGGCAGTTGTCGGGGATCTTCGGTGTGCGGTCGAGGATCTCGTAGATCGGCGTCGCGTCCTCGCGCCGCAGGGCCATGAACATCCGCGGCATGACCGGGAAGTGGAAGCACATCTGGCACTCGTCGCCCTCGCCGAAGTAGTCGACGACGTCCTCCGGCCACTGGTTCGCCTCGGCCAGCAGCAGCCGGTCGGGGTAGCGCGCATCGACCTCGGCCCGGACGCGCTTGAGGTACGCATGCGTCTCGGGGAGGTTCTCGCCGTTCGTCCCGTCCCGCTCGAAGAGGTAGGGCACGGCGTCGAGCCGGAAGCCGTCGATGCCGAGGTCGAGCCAGAAGCGCAGCACCTCGAGCATGGCCTCCTGCACTTCAGTGTTGTCGTAGTTCAGGTCGGGTTGATGGTGGAAGAAGCGGTGCCAGTAGTACTCGCCACGGAGCTGGTCGAGCGTCCAGTTCGAGGGCTCGCTGTCGACGAAGATGACGCGCGCCTCGGGATAGCGCTCCTCCGTCTCGGACCAGACGTACCAGTCCCCCTTGGGCCCGGCGGGGTCCGAGCGAGACTCGACGAACCAGGGGTGGTCGGCGGAGGTGTGGTTCATGACGAGGTCGGCGATCACCCGCATGCCTCGCTGGTGAGCCTGCTCGACGAACTCGCGGAAGTCCTCCACGGAGCCGTAATCCGGGTGGAGCGCGAAGAAGTTCGAGATGTCGTAGCCGCCGTCGCGCAGCGGCGACTCGTACATCGGCAGCAGCCAGAGGCAGTCGACGCCGAGCCACTCGAGGTAGTCGAGCTTGTCGATCAGCCCGCGAAAGTCGCCCGACCCGTCGTCGTTCCCGTCGAAGAAGCCGCGGATGTGGATCTCGTAGAAGACGGCCCGCTTGAACCAGAGCGGATCCCGCTCGAACCACTGCTCAGACATGGCCCCTCCGGACACGACCGGTGTCTGACACCGGTCGTGTCCCGAAGTGACGTGGCCGCCAAGGGCGAATGCGCGTAGCCATCTGCTCGGACATGGCCATTGCGGACACGTCCGGTGTCTGACACCGGACGTGTCTCGAGGGGACGTGTCCTCTCATCATCCGCCGATCCTTAGCACGTGGCTCTGGCCAGGGCCGAGGCTGACGTAGTTGCGGCCGATCCGCCAGGTCCACGTCTCGTCGGAGAGGAGGTCGCGTACCGGGTAGGCAGGCGGCAGCCCGGTGGAGACGGGCACGACGCAGACGCCGACCTGGGTCGCCGTCGGATCGAGGTTGACCACGGTGACGACGGTGTTCTCTTCCCGGCGCTTGAGGAAGGCGAAGAGCCGCTCGTTCTCGGTCTCGAGGATCGTGAGCGGATCGAGCCACTGCAGTGCCGGGTTCTCCCGCCGCGCGGCGTTGAGCCTGGCGACGAGCGGCAGCAACGGCCCGTCGAGCTTGCGCTGCTTCAGCTCGTACTTCTCCGAATTGAGGTACTCCTCGGAGCCCGGCCGCACGGGCACGTTCTCGCAGCGCTCGAAGCCGGAGTAGATGCCGTAGCTGGGCGAGAGAGTCCCCGCGAGCACCAGCCGTGCCTCGAAGGCCGGGCGGCCGCCGGCCTGCAGGTACTCGTGCAGGATGTCCGGCGTGTTCGCGAAGCAGTTCGGGCGGTAGAAGTCGCGCCACTCGAGCAGCTGGCCGAGGAACTCGAGCAGCTCCCAGCGCGTGTTCTTCCACGTGAAGTACGTGTAGCTCTGCGCGAAGCCGGCCTTGGCGAGCCCCGTCATCGGCGCCGGCCGCGTGAACGCCTCGGACAGGAAGATCGCCTCCGGGTGCTCGCGCCGCACCTCCGCGATCAGCCACTCCCAGAACGGCAGCGGCTTCGTGTGCGGGTTGTCGACCCGGAAGACCGTCACGCCGCAGCCGACCCAGTGCAGGACGACGTCCAGCAACGCCTGCCAGAGGCCGCGCCAGGCCTCACTGCCGAAGTCGACGTTGTAGATGTCCTGGTAGCGCTTCGGGGGGTTCTCCGCGTACTTCAGCGTTCCGTCGGGGCGGCGGTGGAACCACTCGGGATGCTCCTTCAGCCACGGATGGTCGGGCGAGCACTGGATCGCGAAGTCCAGCGCGATTTCGATCCCGAGCTTCTTGGCGTCCGCCACGAGGGCGCGGAACTCCTGCTCGGTGCCGAGCGAGGGATCGATCGCGTCGTGCCCGCCCTCCTCGGCGCCGATCGCCCACGGGCTGCCGACGTCCCCCTTCTTCGCCGTCTCGGAGTTGTTCCGGCCCTTGCGGTTCGTCTGCCCGATCGGGTGGATGGGCGGCAGGTAGAGGACGTCGAAGCCGAGCTCCGCGAAGCGGGGCAAGAGCTTGCGCACGCCGGCGAAGCCTCCCCACGAGCGTGGGAAGAGCTCGTACCACGAGCCGAAGCGCCCGAGCACGCGGTCGACGTCCACCGAGTACGTCGCCGACCACGCCTTCTCGGAGCGCGTGCCCGCCGGCGCGGCGAGGGCCTGCTCGACGGTGAGGTCCTCCTCGCCGACCAGCACGGCGCCCTCCGAGAGCTCGCTCGCGAGGTCGGTCTGGCCGGCGGCGACCTTGCGCCGCAGCTCCTCCTGGAAGGAGGCGACGCGGTCGACCCAGGCCTCGATGCGGAAGCTCCAGAGCCCGGGCCGGTCGACCGCGAAGGAGCCCGCCCAGACGTCGTTGCCGAGCGGTTCGAGCGGCGACTCGCTCCAGCGGGTCGCGTCCGGACCCTTGTGCCGAACCGCCGCGCCCAGCGTCTCGTGGCCGTCGCGGAAGATCCGGGCGGTCACCTCGACGCGGTCGCCGACGGTGCGCTTGATCGGGTAGCGACCGCAGTCGACCTGCGGGGAGACCTCCTGGATCTGGATCCGTGCGGGCGTCGTTCTCGGGATGGGCACGCCCCGAAGTCTCACTGATGAGGAAGGATCGAAACGTGCAGCTCACTCGCTCGGCCGGCGTGCTCCTCCATCCGACCTCGCTCCCATCGGGGAAGCTCGGCCGTGACGCGTATCGATTCGTGGACTGGCTCGAGGCTGCGGGCCAGTCGTGGTGGCAGGTCCTGCCCCTCGGCCCGCCCGACGAGTTCGGCTCGCCCTACAGGTCTCCGTCCGCGTTCGCCGCCTCCCCTCGGCTCCTCGCCAGGCCGGACGCGCGAGTAACGGCCGGCGAGGTGGAG
>DATEPQ010000139.1:0-11189 GCA_035273125.1 Gaiellaceae bacterium | reverse complement strand
AGCGCCGTAGTCGGCTCGTCGAGCAGCAGAACCGGCGCCTCCTGAGCGAGCGCGCGAGCCAGCACGGCCCGCTGCAGCTCGCCGCCGCTGAGCGAGCCGAGCGGCCGCTCGGCGAAGCGCTCGAGCTCGAGCCGCCGCAGCGCCCGTGTCGCCGCCTCGCGGTCGCGGCGGCCCTCGCCGCCGAGATACGAGATGTGCGGCGTGCGCCCGAGCAGGACGTACTCCGCGACGGTCAGCGCGGGCGGCGTCTCCGGTTTCTGGGGGACGAAGGCGACGAGCCGGGCGACCGCGCGGCGACCGAGCTTGCGCGCGTCCCGTCCGTCGATCAGGACCTTGCCCTCGTACGCGGCCAGGCCGACGAGCGCGCGCAACGCCGATGTCTTGCCGGCGCCGTTCGGGCCGATCAGCGCCGTCCAGCCTCCCGCCTCCGCGCGGAGCGAGAGCCCGCGCACGGCCGCGACGGGGCCGAACCGCACCCAGAGGTCGTGCGTCTCGATCACCGCAGCGTCCTCGAGGTGCGAAGGACGATCGCGAAGAACGGCGCGCCGAGAAACGCGGTCACGACCCCGATCGGCAGCTCGGCCGGCGAGAGGACTGTGCGCGCGACGACGTCCGTCAGGACGAGGAAGCCGGCGCCGGCGAGCAGCGAGAGAGGGACGACCGCGCGGTAGCTCGTCGAGACGAGCAGGCGGATCGTGTGCGGGACGATGATCCCGACGAAGGCGATCAGGCCGCTCACCGACACCGCGGCCGCTGTCCCGAGCGTCGCCGCCACCACGATCGCGAGCCGCGCCCGCCCAACGTCGATCCCGAGGCTCGCGGCCTCGTCGTCGCCGAGGCTGAGGACATCCAGCACGCGGCGGTGCAGCACGAGCACGAGCGAGCTCGCGGCGATGTACGGCGCGCAGATCGCGACGTCGTGCCAGGTCGCGGTCGCGAAGCCGCCGAGTAGCCACGCGTACACGTTCTGCAGCTGCTGTGTGTGCTGCTGCTGGACGAAGGTCTGCACGGCCGCCGTGAAGGTCGCCATCGTGACGCCGGCGAGGACGAGGGCACCGGTCATGTGCGAAGCGCCCACGGAGCGGCCGAGCGCGTAGGTCACGACGACCGCCGCAATCGCGCCTGCGAACGCAGCGAGCGGCACGGTCCAGGTGCTCCCCGTTGCCGCTGCGGACGCGTAGACGATGGCCAGCGTCGCGCCGAGACCGGCACCGCCCGCAACGCCCAGCAGGTAGGGGTCGCAGAGCGGGTTCCGGAACACGCCCTGATACGAGGCGCCGGCGATCGCGAGCATGCCACCGACCAGGGCGGCGAGGGCCACGCGTGGCGCTCGCAGCTGCCAGAGCACGGCGTGGTCGACCGCGCCGAGCGGCTGGTGCACGTGGAGGAACGGAACGTAGGAGAGCGCCGAGCGCAGGATCGAGCCGAGGGCGATGTGGACCGGGCCTACCGCCAGGCCGACCGCGAGCGCAGCGACAAGGAACACGGCCGTGACGAGGCCGGCGCGGAGGCCGACACCCCGGGCCTCGACCCGAGGTGCGACCCCCGCCGCTGCTGCCTTGACCCCGCCGGCCGCTGCCGCCATCAGTCCTGCTTCGCGATCCGCGCAACGGTGCGCGCGAACTGCACGATCCGCGGCCCCCAGCGCGACGCGACATCATCGTTCGCACGGACGACGCGATGGTGCCGGACGGCCGAGACCGTTCCCCAGCCGGGACGGGAGGAGACGCTCCCGTAGGTCTGGCCGCAGCACCTCGTGTCGGCGAGCACGATGATCTGCGGGTTCTTCGCGACGATGTACTCGCCCGAGAGCTGCGGGTATCCGCCTCCGGTTCCACCCGCCGCGTCGGCGATGTCCCGGAACCCGAAGAGCTTGTAGACGCTGCCGATGAACGTGCTCGACGTCGCCGAGTAGTACGTGGGGTCGAGCTCGTGGTAGACGCGTAGGTGCCGCCGCGACTGCGGCACGCTCGCCACGATCGCCGCCAGATGCCTGCGCATCGAGTGCACCACGGCCTTCGCCCCGTGGTTGTGGCCCGTGAGGCGCCCCAGGGCGAGGAGCTCGCCGTACGCCTGCTTCAGATTGTCCGCGGCCTTCACGAACACGACCTTGATCCCGAGCTCGCGCAGCTGGGAGGCGAAGTTGCCAGGGTCGTACGAGATGAGGACGAGATCCGGGTGATAGTTCGCGATCGCCTCCTTGTTCGGCGTGTAGCCCGAGAGGTTGGTGCGCGGAGCCCGCTTCGGGTAGTCCGACTGGTTGTCGACGGCGACGACCTGCTTGCCCGCGCCGATCGCGAACAGATCCTCGGTCACGGTCGGCGAGAGCGAGATGATCCGGTGGTAGCGGTGGTGCCCGGCCTCTCTCTGCTGGGCCGCGGCCGCCGACAGGGAGACGGCGGCGAGCGCCGCGACGAGGGCCGCGACGACAGCGATGGTCAGACGATGCACGAATCCTCCTTCCGCGAGGGGTTCGGGTTTGCGCGGCGGGCGGCAGGTCTTCTGACTCGGGGCTCCCTCTCCCACCGCCTTCCCGGGTCTCGCAACCCAGTGGCGTCGTGGCGGAAGAGCGTCTCCCCTCACAGCGGCGGGACCGTCCCGGACTTGCACCGGAGTTCCCTCACCGCTCGCCGGTTTGTGCGGGGAATCTAGCATCGCTCTTCGTGCCCGGCCCCGCGCTCGCGCTCGACCTCGACGGCGTCCTCGCCGATACGCGGCCGCTCTGGGACGCGTGGCTCGAGGACGCGGCCCGGCGCGCTCGCGTCGAGCTCCAGGTGCCGGCCGACCGGGAGGAGGCGGCGGCGGTGCTCGACGATGCGCTCGGCGATTGGCGCCCGCTGCTGACGCGGTTCGCGGCCGACCGGGCGCCGCTCTGGATCCGTCCGCGCGCCGACACGAATGCCGTGCTGCGGCGGCTCAGGGCTGCGGGCGCGCGGATCGGCGCCTTCAGCGACGCGCCGCGCGAGCTCGCCGACCTCGCCCTCGCTCACGCCGGTGCCACGCGGGAGATCGAGGTGGTCGGGACGCTCGCCGAGGTGCAGGCGGCGCTGGGCGAGGAGGCGACCGTCGTGCGGTCGCGCGAGGAGCTCGCAGGACTACGATGAGCCAGTGGAGCACGACCTCTCAGACCGGCGCTTCGACCTGATCCTCGAGAAGCTCGACCGCATCGGCGACGAGCTCGCGCAGACGAACAAGCGCCTCGACAACGATGAGAACTTCATCCGCCTCGCCCGCGAGCTCGCCACCCTGAACGAGTCGCTCCAGGCCCTCGCCTACGCGGCGCTCGGCCAGCAGGCGCCCCAGGTGCGCCGCCGCCACTCGGCCTAGGAGCTAGCGCAGCCTGTAGAGCGTGCCGTCGAGCGAGGTGGCGTACAGCTCGCCGTTCCCGTCCACGCCGAACGACGAGAGGGACGGGACATGGCCCGACACCACGGGCGCTGAGGCGCGGCCGTGCTTGCCGACGCGGAAGCTCCAGACGGTTCCGGAGCAGTAGTCGCCGTAGAAATAGCGCCCACGTGCCGCCCGTACCGCCGATCCGCGGTAGACGTAGCCGCCGGTGATCGAGCAGCCTTTCGCGTGCGAGTAGACGAGCGCCGGCTTCACCTTCTGCCCGGACCTCGAGTAGCGATGGCTCGCCGAGTAGACGGAGAAGCCTTCGTAGCGGCTCCAGCCGTAGTTGGCGAGCTTGCCGAGCCGGCCCGCCGGACGGAAGTCGACCTCCTCGAACCGCTCCTGGCCGACGTCGCCGATCCAGAGGTTCCCGGTTGCGGAGTCGAACGAGAAGCGCCACGGGTTCCGCAGGCCGAGCCCGACGATCCGCCAGGAACGGTTCGGACTCCTCGACCGGGAGCGCAGCAGCTTGCCGAGCCGCGAGTGCATGTCCTGAGGCTTCTGATTCGGGTCTCCCTCGGAGCCGCCGTCGCCGAGCCCGAAGTAGAGGTAGCCCCGCTTGTCGAACTGGAGCTGGCCGCCGTTGTGGTTCGAGTACGGCTGGCGGACGCCGAGGATGACGTGCCCGCTCGAGCGGACGCCGCGACCGTCGGCCGCCCGGTAGCGCGCGACGCGCGAGTTCCCGTGCACGTCGGTGTACGAGACGTAGAAGAGGTGGTCACGTGCGTAGTGCGGGCTGAACGCCACGGACAGGAGGCCCTGCTCTCCGCCGCTCGAGATGATGCTGCGTAGATCGAGGAACGTGCCGGTGATCGCGCCGTTCTGGACGATGCGGATGACGCCCGGTTGCTCGACGACGTACAGCGTGCCGGGGTCGCCAGGAGCCGAGGTCACCTGAACCGGTGAATCGAACCCGCGGAGGACCGGGGCGAACGAGAGCGCCGTCGTCTTGCGAGCCCCCGCGACCCCACTCTTCGAGCCTTCCCCGCTCCCGCAGGCGGTGAGGAGGACCCCGGCGATGCCGACCAGGACTAGCGACGAAGCAAGACGCGACGTAATTCGTCCTCTTTGCCCGACTCCAGGATCGCAAGCACCTGGTCACCGGCCTCGAGCACCGTCGACCCGACCGCGATCTCGGCGTGGCCGTTGCGCATGACGGAGATGAGCCGCGAGCCCTCGGGCAGCGAGAGCGCCTCGACGGTCCGGCCCGCCGACGGCGAGTCGCCGTCGATCTGCACCTCGACGATCTCGAGGTTCTCGCCGCGCAGCTCGAGAAGGTGGATGAGGTCGTGCTCGGGCACCTCGTGCTCGACGAGCGCCATCACGCTGGAGGTCGCGCAGATCGTGGGCGAGATCCCCAGCAGGTCGAAATGCGCCTGGTTGCGCGGGTCGTTCACGCGCGCGATCACTTTCGGGACGTGGTACTTCTCGCGGGCGATCTGGCCCACGATCATGTTGTCCTCGTCGTCGCCGGTGAGCGCGAGCACGATGTCCGGCGGTCGCGCGATGCCCGCCTTCTCGAGGACGAAGAGCTCGGTCGCGTCACCGCGCTGCACCTGGTGCTCGAACTCGTCCTCGAGCTGCTCGAAGCGGTCGCGCTTCTGCTCGATGAGCGTCACCTCGTGCCCGAGCCGCAGCAGCGAGCGCGTGACGTTGGCACCGATCTTGCCGCCCCCGGCGACGATGACGTACATCAGCCCACCACTTCTTCCGGCTCCTGCTGCTGAAGCGGGATCGCGCAGCTGCGGGCGGAGTCCATGAGCGCGTCGATCGCGACGCTCGTGGGGCAGACCGTGTCGAGGCCGCGTTCCTTGTAGAACTTCGCGCGGGCGGGATCGAGCACCCGGACGACGACGCAGCGCACGTCGAACCGCTTCTGCGCGACCTGGCCGATGATGATGTTCGTGTTGTCGCCGTCCGTGGCGACCACGACGGCGTCGGCCTCCTCGATGCCGGCGTCACGGAGAACGTGGACGTCCATGCCGTGCCCCACGATGAAGGTGCCCGGCCAGTTCTCGCCGAGCCGGGAGAGCGCGTCCTCGTTCTCGTCGACGACGGTCACGTCCCAGCCCTCCTGGTGCAGCTGGAGCGCGATCGAGGAGCCGACGCGGCCGCAGCCGATGACGAGTGCCTTGAGGTCCATACGCCGAACGGTACTCCCTAGACCTCTTCGAGCACGCCCTGGGGGAAGGCGACGACGAGCACCTCGGCGGGCGCCTTGCGCAGGACGTAGTCGACGGTCGGCGAGAAGAAGCGCGACTGGCGGCGCCACTTCGGAGCCGAGCCGAGCACGATCAGGTCGGCGCCCGTCTCCTCGGCCGCCCTCACGATCGCGTCGCCGATCGACCGGGCCCGGATGGAGCGGCCCTCCACCACGACGCCCTGGTCCGCACCCAGGGCGGCCGCCTCCGCGAGCGAGGCAGCCGCCCGCTCCTCCTCGTCGTAGAGCTCCGCGTCGAGCGGCTCGTCGAGCGGCACGCGGATGACGTGCAGCGCCACGACCCCTGCGCCGCGGTCCTGGGCGAGCTTGACCGCCGTGGCGACCATCTCCTCCCCGATCTCGCCGAGCTTCATCGGCACGAGGATCTTCGAGAACTCGGCCCGCGGCAGCTCGGCCTCCTCCACGGGCTCCACGTGCTCGAGGAGGCCGGTACCGCGGCCGCGGCGCACCAGGAGGTAGACGACGAGGCCGCAGGCGAGCCAGATCGGGCCACCGTACCGCGCGCCGATGTGGGTGGCCATCGCCGCGACGAAGATCAGCGTGGTCGCCAGGGCGCCGAACACGGTCGGCAGCGGGACGTCCGCGCCGCGAATCCGGACCGAGAACGGGACGCGGAACGGACGCTCGAGCGCCGGTTTCGAGAAGCGGAGCTTGACGACCGCGAGCTGCGCGGCGGTGAACGCGACGAGGACGCCGAAGCTGAACAGGCTCGCGAGAAAGCCGACCGGGTTCGACGTGAGGTCCGAGGCGACGAGGAGGACGATCGAGATCGTCGCCGCCGCGGCGACGGTTTCCGGAGAGTGGAGGCTGCGGCGGCTGAGGCGGCCGAAGCGGCGCGGCAGCTGTCCGTGCTCCGCGAGCGAGAAGGCGAGCCGTCCGAAGCCGGAGTTCGAGGTGACCGCGGCGGTGAGCAGGATGAGCGCTCCGGTCAGCCCGACGTAGACCCGCAGCACGCGTTCGACCCAGTACGCGATGTCCGGCCCGAGGGCGAAGACGACGCCCATCAGCGGGGCCTTCAGCCAGGTCGTCCCGAGCTTCGTCGTGCCGTTCGGCGCCGGGAAGGCGGAGAGGGCGACGAGCGCGATCAGCACCGTGACGAGCACGACCGCCCCGATCCCGAGGAAGAGGCTCCGCGGCAGGTCGCGGCCGGGTCGCCGGACCTGCTCGGCGAGGTTCGCCACGGTCTCGAGCCCCGTGTACGCGAGCAGCGCAAGCGGGAGCGCGAACGCGATCTCGTGCCAGGAGGGCTGCGTTCCGACGTCGAGGCCGCGCGTCAGCGCGCCGGGCGAGAAGAGGAACGCGAAGCCGAGCACGACGAGCAGCAGTTGGGTCACGAGGTCGAGCAGCGGGACGACGAGGCTGAAGGAGTAGAGCCGCGTCGGGCGCAGCAGCCGCACGGTCGCAATCGCCCCGATGACGACGCTGCCGACGATCAGGTCGCCCGGGTGCCGCGCGATCGAGTGCCAGCCGAGCGCGAGTCCGAGGTAGTGCGGAAAGAAGAGCGCGGAGAGCGCGATCACGATCAGGTAGTCGAGGAAGAGCGCCCAGCCGGTGACGAATCCGGCGAGGTCGTTGAAGGCGACGCGGACGAAGGTTGCGGCGCCGCCCGTCTCCCCGATCGACGTCGTCCCCTCGGCGTAGGACATCGTCACGATCAGAAAGAGCACGCCGACCACCGCGAGCACGACAGGCGTGAAGCCGAGCGCGTGCAGGGCCACGATCCCGAGGGCGAAGTAGAGCGAGGAGGCCACCTCGCCGTACGCCACCGACGCCAGGGCCGGTGCGTCCAGCACACGTTGCAGCCGGGGCAGCTTGCGAGCCATTCGCGGAGGCTAACGCCGCCGCAGGAGGAACAGGCGGCCCACTCCGAGCGCGACGAACAGCAGCCCGAGGACGAAGCCGACTGAGCCTCCGCCGTACGCCGCCGTCTCGGCGAGCAGCGCGATCCCGAGCACGATCGTCACCACACCGAAGACGAGGACGGCGCGCCGGTGCACGCTCAGGCCGCGCGCTCGCGCGGGGTCGCCACCATCACACGGCACGGCGCGTGGCGGAGGACGAAGTCGACGGCGTCGCCGAAGATCTGGCGCCGGCCCCGCTGCAGCCGCATGCGCCGCGGGCCGGCCATGACGATGATCTCGGAGTTGCGGCGGATCGCCTCGTCGACGATGGCGCGCCCGATGTTCCGCGTCCGGGCGATGCGGCCGATCACCGTCACGCCGTACGACTCGCCGATCGCGCGTGCCTCGTCGAGCTGCTGGTTGGCCTCCCGTGTCTCCTCGGGCAGCTCGGCGTCGAGCGGCAGCTCGAGCGGCACGTCGATCGCCGTGAACGCGACGATCGAGGCGCGCCGCTCCGCCGCCAGCCGGCAGGCGAAGTCCATCGCCTCGTCCGAGGCGTAGCCGGGCGCGATCGGCACGAGGATGCTGCGGAACTCGAGCACCGCCGCCGGGCCGAACTCCACCGGCGCGCGGAGCGTCTCGCCGAGCGGCGCCTGCACGATGCGGCGCCGGTAGAAGACGTAGAAGCCGAAGCCGATCCCGAGCCACGCGAGTCCGGCGTAGCGGATCGACGGCGTCTGGATCACGATCACGAGCCACGAGAGCCCGGTGCCGAGCCCGCCGACGATCGCGAACACGGGCCAGGTGACGCCGCGCCAGCGGAAGTTCAGCTTCGGCTGGAACGCGACCTCGTCCCTGTCGCGGAGCTTCATCCTGAGCCGGATCACCGAGGCGTGCGCGACGGTGAAGGAAAACGTTGCGCCGAAGGAGTAGACCGCGCCGAGGAAAGCGGTCTTGCCCGTGAGCGTGAGCAGGATCGGGATCGCTCCGGCGAAGAACACGAGCGCGAGCCAGGGCGTCTTGAACCTCGGGTGGATCTTGCGGAAGAGCAGCGGCAGCTGCCGGTAGCCGGACATGGCGTACGTGATCCGCGACGCACCGATGACGCCCGCGTTGGCCCCGATGAAGAGGATCGTCGAGGCGAGGATCCCGAGATAGATCCGCAGAGCGTGCGTGACCGTGGCCGAGGTGATGCCGAGGTTGTTGACGAGGCCGAGAACCGGGTCGTTCTGGTAGCCGTGCTGGCCGTTCAGGGTCTGATCCGGAGGCTGCGCGAGGAGCGTCGTGTACCCGTGCGCGGCGGTGTGGACGACCGGCATCGCCGAGAGCGCAACCCACGGCAGCGTGAAGTAGATGGCGAAGACGGCGATCGCGACGTAGAGCACGGCGCGCGGCACGGTCCGGAGCGGGTCGCGCGCTTCCTCCGACAGGTTGGACACGGTCTCGATGCCGGTGTAGGCGAGCATCGCGATCGGGATCGAGAGGAAGAAGTCGCTCCAGGTGGGCGCGACGCCGAGCCGGATGTTCGTGGCGAGGATGTGTGGCGAGAAGACGAGGACGAAGCCGAGCAGCACGAGCAGCAGCTGCGTGGCGAAGTCCGCGACGGCGAGGACGACGTTGACGTTGGCCGATTCCTGGACGCCGACGATGTTCAGGACGACGAGCCCCGCGATCACGGCGATGCCGACCACCACGTCCCACGGGTTGGCGCGAAGAGGCCCCCAGAACACCGAGAGGTAGTGCGGGACGAAGAACGCCGAGACGGCGATCGTCGCGATGTAGTTGAGCATCTGCGCCCAGGCCGCCTCGAACGAGACGGTCTCGTTGAAGGCGTGGCGCGCGAAGCTCGACGAGCCGCCGGCCTCCGGGAAGCGCACCGTGCCCTCGGCGTAGGTCGCCGCGGTGCAGGCGAAGATGAGGCCGGCGATGATGAAGACGAGCGGCGTCAGGCCGAGCGCGTACACCGCGACGAGACCGAGCGCGTAGTAGATCGACGAGCCGACGTTGCCGTACGCGGTGGCGAAGAGGGCGTTCGTCCCGAGGACGCGCTCGAGCTGCTGGGCCTGACGGCGCCTCCGGGCCACGCGCGGATGCTACGCGGGCCGGCGGCTCGCTCTAGCCGTGGATCGAGATGATGATCGGGATGATCAGGATCGCGACGATGTTCGTGATCTTGATCATGGGGTTGATCGCCGGCCCCGCCGTGTCCTTGTAGGGGTCGCCGACCGTGTCCCCGGTGACCGCGGCCGCGTGGGCCTCCGAGCCCTTGCCGCCGTACTCACCGTCCTCGATCAGCTTCTTCGCGTTGTCCCAGGCGCCGCCGCCCGAGGTCATCGCGATGGCGAGGAACAGCCCCGTCACGATCGTCCCGATCAGGAGGCCGCCGAGCATCTTCGCGTTGATCAGGCCCACGACGATCGGGAAGGCGATCGGCACGATCGCGGGCACGATCATCGAGCGGATCGCCGAGCCGGTGACGATGTCGATCGCCGGCCCGTACTGCGGCCGCTCGGTGCCCTCCATGATCCCCGGGTGCTCGCGGAACTGGCGGCGCACCTCCTCCACGACCTCGCCGCCGACTCGCCCGACCGCCTGCATGGCGAGCGAGGCGAAGAGGAACGGCATCAGGCCGCCGATGAAGAGACCGGCGATCACCCAGGCATCGCTCAGTTGGAAGATCGTCGGCAGCCCCTGTTCGGACAGCCCGTCGGAGTAGGAGCCGAAGAGGACGAGCGCGGCGAGTGCCGCGGAGCCGATCGCGTAGCCCTTCGTCACGGCCTTCGTCGTGTTGCCGACCGCGTCGAGCGGGTCGGTGATCGCGCGTACCTCGGCCGGCAGGTCGGCCATCTCGGCGATGCCGCCGGCGTTGTCGGTCACCGGCCCGTAGGCGTCGAGGGCGACGATGAGACCGGTCATCGAGAGCTGCGCCATCACGGCGACGCCGATCCCGAACAGGCCCGCGAAGTGGTTCGCGACGAGGATCCCGATCGCGATCACGATGACCGGCAGTGCGGTCGCCTGCATGCCGACGGCCAGGCCCTCGATGATGTTCGTCGCGTGGCCGGTCTGCGAGGCGCGCGCGATCGACTTGACCGGGTTCCAGCGGGTGCCCGTGTAGAACTCCGTGATCGCGACGAGCAGCGCGGTGACCGCGAGCCCGATCAGCGCCGAGCCGTAGAGGTTCCCGAACGAGTAGTTGCCGCTCGTGTCGAAGGCCTGCGTGACCGGGATGAAGATCAGCGCGGAGATGACCGATGCGACGATGACGGCGCGATAGAGCGCGTTCATGATGTTGCCGCCGGGTCCGACGCGCGCGAACTGGACGCCGATGATCGAGGCGATGATCGAGACGCCGCCGATGCAGAGCGGGTAGAGCCAGAGGTGCGTCCCGGTGTTGGCGGCCGCGCCGGTGACGCCGAGCAGCATCACGGCGACGGCGGTCACCGCGTACGTCTCGAACAGGTCGGCGGCCATGCCGGCGCAGTCACCGACGTTGTCGCCGACGTTGTCGGCGATCACGGCCGGGTTGCGCGGGTCGTCCTCCGGGATCCCGGCCTCGATCTTCCCGACGAGGTCGGCGCCGACGTCCGCGGCCTTCGTGTAGATGCCGCCGCCGAGTCGCGCGAAGACCGAGATCAGGGAGCCGCCGAACGCCAGCCCGACGAGGTCGTCGATCGCTGACTCGTGCGAGTTACCCAGCCAGCCCGTCAGCACCCAGTAGTAGCCGGCAACGCCCA
>DATEPQ010000138.1:0-6098 GCA_035273125.1 Gaiellaceae bacterium | reverse complement strand
CACGGTGTTGTGGTTGGCGCCGAAGCCCGCGCGGTGCCGCTGCTCGATGACCCGCACTGCCGGGAAGCGCTCGCGGACCGCGGACGCGGAGCCGTCCTCCGACGCGTTGTCGAGCACCACGATCTCGACGTCGCTGCCCTGGGCTGGAAGCGCCGCCGGCAAAGCCGGCGACGCCCGGCCGGCGGACGGGGCGCCTGGGGCGCCCCTGGGCAACGACTCGAGGCAGGCGAGCAGCAAATCCCGCGAGTTCGTGTTGACGAGTGAGACGGAGACGTCCGGAGCGGAGCTCAACGCGCGAGGCCGCGCGCGACGAGCGCCTCGCGAGCGGCGTCCATCGCGTCCACCGCTTCCTGCCCCTCCAGCCACGCGAGCAGATCGCGCATCCCGTCCTCGAAGGCGATCTCCGAGCGGAACCCGAGTCGCTCCTCCGCCAGCCGGGTGTCGGCGAAGTAGTGCCGGATGTCGCCCGCGCGGTACTGCTCGACGACCTCGGGCTCGATCTCCTTGCCGAGCCCCGCCGCAATCGTGTGAGCGACCTCGACGATCGAGGTCGCGCGCCCGGTGCCGAGGTTCAGCGTGCTGCCGTCCGCGCCGTCAGTGGCCAGCGCGAGCGCGCAACCGCGGACGAGATCGCGCACGTCGATGAAGTCGCGCGTCTGCCGGCCGTCCTCGAACACGACCGGCCGGTTGTCGTTGAGGAGCCGCGAGGAGAAGATCGCCGCCACGCCGGTGTACGGGTTCGAGAGCGCCTGCCGCTCGCCGTAGACGTTGAAGAACCGGAGCGCGACGGCAGGGATGCCGTACGCCGCACCGACCGAGAGAAACAGCTCCTCGTGGTCGCGCTTGTTGACGGCGTAGACCGACGTCGGGCGCAGCGGCTTCGTCTCGGCGGTGGGCTCCGGCTCCAGCGGCCCGCCGTCGTCTCCGACCACGTCCCACTGCTGCGCCGCGAGCTGGGTCTCGGGCCGCAGTCCGGGCGCGATTCCGCTCTCGCCGGTGCGCGGGTTCCGGTACTGCCCCTCGCCGTAGATCGACATCGACGAGGCCACGACGAGCTTGCGGATCGCGTCGCGCCGCTCGACGGCCTCCTCGAGGACGACCGCGGCGCCGATCGCGTTGACCGACGTGTACCGCTCGATCTCGTACATCGACTGGCCGACACCGACGGCGGCCGCGAAGTGGTAGACGGCGTCGACGCCCTCCAGCGCGCGCCGCACGGCCTCGTGGTCGCGGACGTCTCCGACCTGGAGCTCGACCGCGGCGTCGAGATAGCCGGGCCGCTCCCCGTCCCCGTGAACCTGCGGATCGAGGTTGTCGAGCGCCCGTACCTCGTGCCCTTCCGCGAGCAGCCGGTCGGCGAGATGTGAGCCGATGAAGCCGGCCCCGCCCGTGATCAGGACGCGCATCGGGACGTGAGGCTAGCAGCGCGGGTAGGCGGGTCCGGTTCCTAGACTGCCCGCATGCGGAGTAGCCGCCGGGCCATCCTCCGCTTCGCGCTCGGCGTCGCGGTCGCCGCAGTCGTCTTCCTCGAGGTCGTCCCGCGCATCGCGAGCTACGGGGACGTCGCACACCAGCTCGGGACCGTCTCCTGGCCCTGGATCGCAGTCCTGGCGGCGGCGTCGCTGCTCGACATCGTGACCACCGCGCTGCCGTGGCAGGCCGTGCTCCCGCCGCTGTCGTTCCTCGCCGCGCTGGCCTTCACCCAGGCCTCGACGGCGCTGACGACCCTGCTGCCCGGAGGCGCTCCGCTCGGGATGGCGCTCTCGTTCGGCTTCTTGCGCAGGCTGCGTGTGGACCGGGGTGCCGCCGCCTTCGCCGTCGCGCTGACCGGCATCTGGAGCCAGGTGATGATCCTCGTCTACCCGCTCGTGGGAGCGATCCTCGTCTTCGCCACGGGGCAGCTGTCCAGCTCGACGCTCGCGATCGCCGGCGCGAGCGCAGCGTGCGGCGCGGTCATCGTCGGGCTCGCGGTCGCGGCGCTCCGCAGCGAGAGGGCAGCCCGGTGGCTCGGGGATTCCGCCGCTCGTCTGGCCGCGCGAGTCGCCGGACTCTTCCACCGGACAGCACCTGACTGGAGTGGAGAGGCCCTCGTCAGGCTCCGGGGAGAGCGGCTGATGTTGCTGCGCCGGCGCTGGCCGCGGCTGACCGCCGCCACGCTGGCCAATCAGCTGACCGCCTTCGTCGTGTTCGAGCTCTGCCTGCGGGCGGTGGGGATCTCGTTCGCCGACCTGCCGCCGAGCGAGGCGTTCCTCGCCTGGGCGATCGGGCGTGTGATCAGCTCCTTGCCTCTCACGCCGGGCGGGATCGGCGTCGTGGAGCTGGGAATGATCGGCACGCTCGTGGGCTTCGGCGCCTCGAACGCGCACGTCGTGGCCGCCGTGCTCCTCTACCGCGGAGTCATCGTCCTGCCGACGCTCGCCGTCGGGCTTCTCGCGCTACCCCTGCTCCGGCGCCTCGGCCGTGCTCCGGCCGAACCCGCCTAGGAGCGGCCGCTTTACACGGAGCTTACGTTCCGCTGTGCCTCCGCTGACACGGCGCCCCCAGGATGGGCCAGGCAGAGTCGGGGGCGAATAGGAGAGTTCGAAGCATGGCAAAGCTCGTCATCTTCCTGATTGCGGCAGTGGCGCTTCCCACGAGCGTCGCGCTCGCTCAGGGAAATCCCAGCAAGGGCAAGTCGGCGCCGAAGGTGCAGTACATCCTCAAGGGGACGCTCTCCACCTACACGCAGGCGAGCGACAGCGTCACCGGCTCGATCACGATCGACGTCAAGCATTCGAACTACCACGCCCGCGCACTGAGGAACCAGTCCCTCACGTTCTCGCTCACGACGAACTCGAGGGTCACGTTCAGGCGCGGCAGCCATGCCCATCACGAGATCGCCGACGGAACCAAGGGCTACCTCACCGTCCGGGCTCCGAAGAGGATCACCGGCGATCTCGTAACGCAGCTTCCGGCCCTGGCCACGAGGATCCATGTCGTGGTCATGAAGGCGCCGGCGACCTCGTAGACCAGACGTTAGGAGAGAACACGATGAAGAAGGCGATTGTTCTGCTCGTGGCAGCTGTGGCGCTTCCCACCAGCGTCGCGTTCGCCAAGCCGGCGAAGACCGGCACGCACGGCAAGTCGAATCCGATGGTCATGTACGTCCTCAAGGGGATGCTCACGAGCTACACGCCGGCGACTGCCGACCAGGACGGCTCGATCACGATCGACGTGAGCCACTCGAACTTCCACAGCTCCTTGAAGGGCCAGAGCCTCACCTTCGGGACCACGATGAAGACTCGGATCACCTTCCCGAACGGCGCGACGACGCTCTCCGCTCCGGTCAAGGGAGTCCTGAAGTTCAAGGCTCCACTGCACAGGAAGGGCGACACGACCCTGGCGGCGACGCTGACGACCAACGCGAAGGCACTGCACATCATCGACCAGGCTCGCGGCTAGGCGGTACCGGGCCCGCTCCGGGCCACCATTTCTGCACGAACTCGAGGCGGCCGCGTTCGGGGGCGCGGCCGCTTCGTCGTGCTCGCGCGCTAGCGCGTGAGCGTCACCTTCCGCAGGCCCACCGGGCTGTCGAGGTCGAGGCCGCGGAGGCTCGTCAGGCGCATCGCAGTCACCTGCCCGGGAACCACGGCGGTGAGCGGGCTGAGCCACTCGGGGACGCCGGGCGCGAGCACGAGCTTCGTCTGCGCGCGCCGCAGCACCGCGCGGACGTCCGACACCGCCACCAGCCGCGCCCCACGCGCGCGTAGCGGCGGCACGATCTCCTCGACGCTCGGCCGCGCCGGGCCGCTTGGCGCGACGACCACGACGGGCCAGGCGGGCTGGATTGCCGCGATGGGGCCGTGCATCAGGTCGGCGGGCGAGTACGACTCGGTGACGAGCCCGGACAGCTCCCGGATCTTGAGCGCAATCTCGAACCCGGTGCCGTAATTGACCCCCCGCGCCACGACCGTCAGCCCGACGGCGTCGCGGTACTCCTCGAGCGGCGGCGTGTCCTCCAGCGACAGGTCGATCTGCGCCGCGAGCGCCTCGGGCATGCGCGCGAGCTCGTCGCGCGCCGTCGCGTCGTTCCCGAGCTCCGCGAAGAGAAGAGCGACCGCGCCGAGCGAGTTGACGTAGGTCTTCGTCGCGGCCACGGCCTGCTCCCGGCCGGCCTCGAGCGGCAGCACGGCCTCGGCCGTCCGCGCGAGCGGCGACTCGACGTCGTTCGTCAAGGCCAGCGTCGGCCGTCCCTGCTCCCTCGCCTCGGCGAGCACTGCGACGACGTCGGGCGAGGCGCCGGACTGCGAGACCCCGATCACCAGGCCGCCGTCGAGGCGCGGCGGCTGGCCGTAGATCGTGTACAGCGACGGCGTGGCGAACATCACCGGAACACGGTGCGCGCGCCCGAGGAGGTACTGCGCATAGCGCGCGACGTTCGAGGAGCTGCCGCGGGATGCGATCAGGAGATAACGGAGGTCGCGACCGTGGAAGAGCCGGGCCGCCGCTCGCGCCGACTCCGCCTGGCGCTCGAGCAGGCGGGCCAGCGCCTCCGGCTGCTCGCGCAGCTCAGTCTCGAGCCACGACATCGGTCCGTCCCGAGCAGAGGACCGTCTGGATCTCGAGCCGGTCATCGAGCACCACCACGTCCGCGAGCGCGCCGGGCTCGAGAAAGCCGACGTCGCCGCGCGCGAGGAAGCGGGCGGGAACCTCGGTCGCGGCGCCCACCGCCTGCTCGAACGGGACGCCGAGCGCGTGCAGGTTTCGGACGGCCTCGATCATCGTGAGCACCGAGCCGGCGAGCGTCCCGTCCTCCCGCATGGGGGCGGCACCGTCCTCGACCGCCACCTCGACGTCGCCGAGCTGGTACGTGCCTCCGTTGCTGCCCGTCCCGGCGGCCGCCATCGCGTCGGTGACGAGCGCGACGCGGCCGGCCGCGCACGACCAGACGAGGCGCACGGTCTCGTCGGCGAGGTGATGGCCGTCCACGACCATGCAGATCACCACCCCCGCACGGGTGAGGGCGGCCCCGGCGATTCCCGGATCCCGCGAGCGGAAGGGCCGCATCGCGTTGAAGACGTGCGTGACGCCTCCGACCCCGAGGTCGAAGGCATGGTTGGCCTCCTCCGCCGTCGCGTTCGTGTGCCCGGCGGCGACCGCGACGCCGCGCTCGCGTAGCCGCTCGACGAGCCCGTCGGCTCCGGGGAGCTCTGGCGCGAGCGTCATCTGGGTCACGACGCCCGCGTCGAGCAGCCGGTCGAGCAGCGCGACGTCCGGTGCGCGCAGATGGGTCAGCGGGTGCGTGCCCGGGCGGTCCGGAGAGAGGAACGGTCCCTCCAGGTGCGCGCCGAGGATGCGCGGTCCGGGCGCCCCCGTCGGCAGCGCCCTCAATGCGTCGACGATCGACTCCTCCGCCGAGGTGATGAAGGTCGGCTGGTAGGCGGTCACGCCCGCAAGCAGCAGCGCCTCGCCCGCGCGGCAGTAGTCGTCCCTCGAAGCGGAGAGGAAGTCCACGCCGCCGTAGCCGTTCACCTGCAGGTCGACGAAGCCCGGAATCGCAACCCGGCCGCGGGGGCCCCGGGCCAGACCGAGCGCGACGATGCGCCCGTCCTCCACGTCGACGTCGCCGGGGACGAGCTCCCCGCGCACCAAGGCGGCTTCGACTCCCAGCTTCAAGATTCGGCCGCCTTGCGGACGGAACCATCGGACGCCTCGAGCCGCGAGCGCGCAGCGTCGGCGTCGACGCCCGCCAGCAGCGAGACGAGCGCGACCCGCGCGTCGCCGGCTGCAGCCTGGAGCGCCTCGTCCACCCGCTCCTCGGAGGCGCCGCTCGCGAGCACGACGTTGCGGCGCGCCCGTTCGCGGAGCTTCGCGTTCGTGGGCGTCACACCCACCATGAGGCCGCCGTATGTACGGCCGAGCCGGATCATCGTCACCGTCGAGATCGTGTTGAGGACGAGCTTCTGCGCGGTGCCGGCCTTCAGCCGCGTCGAGCCCGCGAGCACCTCCGGCCCCACCACGACCGCGACTTCGTGCTCGGCAAGGGCGGCCGCCTGGCTGTCGCGCGCGCTCGCCACCGCGACGCCGAGCGCGCCCGCAGCGCGCGCAGCCTCGAGTGC
>DATEPQ010000137.1:0-9991 GCA_035273125.1 Gaiellaceae bacterium | reverse complement strand
CTCGGAGACGAGCTGGAACGCGTCGCGGTCGGTCGAGACGACGCACGTCTTGATCTCGGCCGCGTCGGCGCGCGTGGCGAGCGTCGCGATCACGTCGTCCGCCTCCCAGCCCTCGAACTCGAGGTTCCGGTAGCCGAACGCGGCGACGATCGGGCGGAAGTGCGGGAACTGCTCGGCGAGCAGGTCCGGCATCGGGCGGCGGCCCTCCTTGTAGACGACCTCGACCGCCTCGGCCTGCGCATGGCGGTGCACGGGCCGGGTGTCCCACGCGACCGCGACGCCCTTCGGGCGGTAGTCGGAGAGGAGCTTGAAGAGCATGTTCGTGAAGCCGAGCAGCGCGTTCGTGGGGAAGCCCTCGCTCGTCGCGAGCTCCTCGGGCAGCGCGAAGAAGGCGCGATACGCGAGGTTGTTGCCGTCGACGAGGAAGAGCTCGGATTCGCGCGCCGGCGCGTCGTTCAGGTCGAGCTCGGCACCCGTGAGGGTCTTCGGAGACATCTCTGCGAGTGTACGGCCCGATGCCTCGAAGCTCCGTGAAGATCGTCCCCTTCGGAGAGGAGCACGTCGACGCGGCGGCCGAGGTCCTCGCCGAGCGCCACGAGCGGCACCGCCGAGCAGAGCCGCTGCTGCCGGGCGACGTCGACTTCCGCGCGAAGATCGCCGGGCTGCTCGCCGGCGGGGCAACTGGCGCGTTCGCCGACGCCGCGTTCGTGCTGGGCAAATCGGGTCCCGCCGAGCACTGGGGCCCGAACATCAGCGTGGACTCCGCGGGGCACGCGGCCCGCGACCCCGAGCTGCTCCGCGACGTCTGGGCGGCGGCGGCCGCCAGCTGGTTCGAACAAGGGCTGACTGAGCACTACGCGCTCGTGCCTGCCACCGACGAACCTCTCGTCGATGCCTGGTTCCGGGTGGGTTTCGGAGCGCAGCACGCGCACGCCGTGATCGAAGTGCCCGAGCGCGAGTGGCCGGCCGGAGTGCGGGAGGCGACCGAGGACGACGTCGAGGCGCTCGTGGCGATCGGCCCGGTTCTCTCTCGCCAGCATCGGCAGTCGCCGGTGTTCTCGCGTCTCCCGGAGCAGACACCGGACGAGATCCGCAGCGAGGTCCTCGACGACTTCGAGCACGACCGCGTCGTCAACCTCGTGTTCGAGGCAGAAGGCCGCATCGTCGGAAACTTCGCCCTCTGCCCCGTGGAGATGTCCGAGGCGCACAGCGGGCTTGCGCGGGTGCCGGGAGCGACGCTGCTCGCCTTCGCCGTCACGGACCCGGAGCTGCACGGAAGCGGTGCCGGCCTCGCCCTGACCGACGCCTCGTTCGCGTGGGCGCGGGCGCACGGCTACGAGACGATGGTGGTCGACTGGCGCGCGACGAACCTGCTCGCGTCGCGCTTCTGGCCACGGCGCGGCTTCCGCACGAGCTTTGTCCGGGTCCACCGCTCGATCTCGAAGTGACGCGCGTCCCGCTCCTCTCCGGCACCCGCATCGTCGTGGCCTCGGCGCCCGCCGACGCGTGCGTCTTGCGGCCCCCCGCGCCGGGCCGGGCGACCAACGTCGCGGCGGCGACGAGGGAGGCGCTGCGCTTTCCGCTCGACGGCGAGCCGCTCGAAGTGCTCGCCGCCCGGGCGTCGCGCGCCACCATCGTGCTCGAGCCGCCGGCGCTCCCGATCGGGAACGTGCTCAGCGACCCCCGACGGCTGGCGATCGCCGCCGTGAGCGAGGCACTCGAGGCGCTCGGCGTGCGAACCGAGCACCAGACGCTGCTCGTAGCCGGCGGACTCGCCCGCCGCGTGAGCCGCGGGGAGATCGCGGCCCTCGTGACGCCCGAGCTGCGGCGCCACTTTCACGGCCGCGTAGCGGTGCACGACGCGTCGGACCCCGACCTCGCGGGAATCCCGCCCGGTGCGCCGCGCGTCCGAGTCGCGCGGGAGCTCGTGGACACCGACCTCGTCGTGGTGGTGAGCGCGGCGGAGACAGTCCTGCACGGTGGGCCGGCGACCCTGCTCGCAGCGGCCGACGCCGAGACGCAGCGCCGCGCGTCGGCGTCGTCGCTGCTCGAGACCGGCGGCTCGGAAGGCTGGCGTCTCGCCACGCTCGTCGAGCGCACGCTGGCGGCGCGCGTCCCGCTCCTCGGCGTCTCGCTCGTCCTCAACCATCCGCAGTTCCCCGGCCTGCTGCGCGGCTATCCGTACGAGCCCGAGGCGGCGGAGCGGATCGCGAGCAAGCCGGTGCGGGTCGCGTTCTCCGCGGCGCCGGAGTCGGTGCGCCGCCGTGTGCTCGGCACGTTGCGCGGGACGCGGACGGCAGCGGCCGTGCTCGCGGGGCCGCCCGCCGTCGCCCATGCGGAGGCGCTGCTCCGCGCGATCGAGCTGCGACGGGCGACCCTCGACGAGCCCCTCGACGCGCTCGTGGTCGGGATCCCCGGGACCACGCCGTTCCTGCCGCGCGAGCAACCAAACCCGCTCCTGGCCGCACACCTCGGGCTCGCCCATGCGCTCGGACTGTGGCGCGACGCCTTCCCGGTCAACGACGGCGGCATCGTGATCCTCGTCCACCGCTTCCGCCGTGTCTTCGCCCGGCCGACACAGCAGCCGTATCACGTCTTCTTCCGCTCGGACGCGATCGCGCGCGACCCGGAGCTGTTGCGGGCTGCGGAGGACGCGGTTGCCGCCGACGCCCGCGCGGTGGAGGAGTACCGCGCCGGCCGCACCGTCCATCCGCTGCTGCCGTTCCGCGACTGGGAGGCCTGCCGGCCGGCGCTCGAGCGGCTCGGCGCCGTCTACGTCGCGGGGGCGCGGGACGCGGCGGCAGTGCGGCAGCTCGGCTTCGTCCCCATCGGCGGGATCGGCGGCGCGCTCCAGATGGCCCGGGGCCACCGCGGTCCCGATGCACGCATCGGCTTCCTCCTCGCGCCTCCCTACTTCCCGCTCGCAGTACGCGAGCCGGGGCTCTCGTAATTTCGAAAGCAACGGAATAGGATCGAGGCCCCCGCACGGACGCCGCAGAGAGCCCGGGAGGCACGGGGGGCCGGGTCGTCGAGGAAAGGACGAGTATGAGCATCAGGAGACTGGGGGGCCTCGTGCTCCTCGCCGGGATCACCGCGGTTCTGGCAACGGCCGCCGCGAGCGCGGGCCCGCTGGGCGGGAAGCGGATCGCGGGCCTTCCCAACACGTGCAGCAAGCCCGTCGGCAAGGGCGACCACATCATCGCCAGCGACTTCCCGCTCCAGGGATCGCTGCGTCCCCTTTCGGTGCAGATGGTGCAGGCGATCAAGCTCGAGCTGAAGAAGATGCACTACAAGGTCGGCAAGTACACCGTCCAGTTCGTCAGCTGCGACGACTCGACCGCGGCCAAGGGCTCGTGGGATCCGCAGACCTGCACGAACAACGCGAACGGCTACAAGAGCGTCACGAACCTGCTCGGCGTGATCGGGACGTACAACTCCGGCTGCGCGGAGATCATCGCGCCGATCATCAATCGCGCCCCGGGCGGCGGGATTCCGATGGTCAGTCCGGCGAACACCTACGTCGGCCTGACGAAGAAGTCAGGCGTCGCCGGCGAGCCCCAGAAATACTTCCCGACCGGGAAGCGAAACTACGCGCGCGTCGCAGTGCCGGACAACTTCCAGGGCGCCGCGGACGCGCTGTACCTGAAGCGAAAGCACATCAAGCGGGTCTACGTCCTCAACGATGCCGAGGCGTACGGCCTCGGGATCGCGAACAACTTCGTGCGGGCCGCGAAGAAGCTCGGCCTGAAGGTGCTCGGCAACTCGAAGTGGGACGCGAACCAGCCGAACTACCAGTCGCTGTACCAGGGCATCGCGTCGAAGCACCCGCAGGCGATCTTCCTCGCCGGCATCGTCTCGAACAACGGCGGCCAGCTGATCAAGGACAAGGTGTCCGTGCTCGGCAGCAACTCGAAGGTGCTGCTGCTCGCGTCCGACGGCTTCAACGACTCGGCGACGCCGAAGGACGCCGGCAAGGCTGCCGCGGGCATGTTCATCACGATCGGCGGCTCCGACCCGAACAAGCTGTCGAACAGCGCGGGGAAGGCGTTCGTCAAGGCCTTCCGGAAGGCCTACCACGTCAAGCACCTCGAGGCGTACACCGCCTACGCCGCGCAGGCGACGCTCGTGCTTGCGAACGCAATCCGAAAGAGCAACGGCTCGCGCCTGTCGATCGACAGCCATCTGTTCAAGCAGAAGTTCCCGAAGGGGATCATCGGCTCGTTCAAGATCGACTCCAGCGGCGACCCGACCCTCGCGGGGGTGACGGTGGACGTGGTCAAGCACGGCAACATCAAGGCGGTAACGCTTGTCACCCCGCCGTTGTCGCTCGCGAAGGCGGCGCTCGGTTGATCCGCTAGACGGGGAACGGCTGGCGTCATGGGAACGAACGTGGGGACGGCCGCCGCGGCGAGGCGGCGGCCGATCCTCGCGTTCTTCCCCCGCCTGCGGGCGCGGGCGGCCGCGATCCTCGGAGCCCTGCTCCTGGCGATCGTCGTGTTCTGGCTCGTCGAGAACGCCGTCCACGACATCCGCCAGTTCGCGCTCGTCTCCCTGAACGGGGTCACCAACGGGTCGATCTACGCACTCGTCGCCATCGGCTACACGCTCGTCTACGGCATCCTCGAGCTGATCAACTTCGCGCACGGCGACGTCTTCAGCTGGGGCGCGATGATCACGTACAGCGTCGGCATCAGCTGGCTCGGGGCCGCAGGACACTCGGGGCTCGCGCTCTTCGGCATCCTCGCGGCCGCCCTGTTCTGCGCCGCCGCCTTCTGCGCCACGCTGAACATGGCGGTGGAGCGGGTCGCCTACCGGCGACTCCGGAACGCGCCCCGACTCGCACCGCTCATCACGGCGATCGGGATGTCGTTCGTGCTCTCGAACGCGATCGCCGCCGTCTACGGCTTCAACTACGTGAGCACCGAGCCGCTCCTCCCGCGGGGCGCGCTCTTCACGATCGGCGGTCAGGCGTACGGCTGGGACAAGCTGATCGTGCTCCTGATCACCGTCCCCACGCTCGCCGGCCTCGTAGTCGTGGTCAAGCGGACCCGCTGGGGCAAGGCGATGCGCGCGACCGCGCAGAATCGGGACGCGGCCAGGCTGATGGGGATCGACGTCGACCGCGCGATCTCGTTCGCCTTCGGTCTGGGGGGCGCGCTCGCCGGCATCGGCGGCTTCGTCTACCTCGTCTACTTCACCCAGGGCCGCTTCGACCTCGGCTTCCGGATCGGCCTCTTCGCCTTCACCGCGGCCGTGCTCGGCGGCATCGGCAACATCCTCGGCGCGGCGCTGGGCGGCTACCTGATCGGCTTCATCGAGAACTACAACAGCGGGCTCACCTGGCACGCGCCCGGACCGAGCTGGACCGAGTCGCTCGTCTTCATCCTGCTGATCCTGATCCTCGTCTTCAGGCCACACGGCCTGCTCGGCGAGACGTTGAGCACCCGATCGTGAAGGTCCGGCGCCTTCCCTCCGTCTCGCCGGCGCTGCGGACGCGCACCTCGAGGCTGCTGATCGCGCTCGTCTTCTGCGGGCTGGCGCTCTACCCGTGGCTGTACGGGAAATACCTCACGACCGTCCTCACCCAGTGGCTCCCGGACACGTCGACCGCGTTCGTGATCCTCGCGTTCACCGTGATGGGGCTCGGCCTCAACTTCGTCGTCGGCTATGCCGGCCTGCTCGACCTGGGGTACGTCGCGTTCTTCGCGGCCGGCGCCTACGTGGCGGGCTGGCTCGCGTCGGAGCAGTTCGCGAGCGCCGGCTCCGTCAGCTTCGGCGGCACCGTGCTGCCGGGAACGCCGGGGATCCACCTCTCCCCCTGGCTCGTCATCCTCATCGCAGCGATCTTCTCGGCGATCCTCGGCGTCGTGATCGGCGTGCCGACGCTGCGGCTGCGCGGCGACTACCTCGCCATCGTCACGCTGGGCTTCGGCGAGATCATCCCGCAGTTCGTCCGCAACGGCGACAACCTCGGCGGCTTCAACCTCACGAACGGGTCGTTCGGACTGAACGGCATCGACGGCCTCGGCTTCGGCAACAAGGTCCACCACGCGATCCACACCCTGCCGGCGAACTTCCTCAACGAGCTCGACTCCCGCTGGTACTACTGGACGGCCCTCGCCCTGGTCGTCGTCACGATCCTGAGCTCGATCCTCCTGCGCGACTCCCGGCTGGGCCGGGCGTGGATCGCGATCCGCGAGGACGAGGACGCAGCCGCCGCCATGGGAGTGCCGCTGATGCGCACGAAGACGCTCTCCTATGCGATCGGCGCCTTCTTCGGCGGGGCCGCCGGCGCGCTGATCACGCTTCAGGCCGGTGCCACCTCGCCGGATGCGTTCAGCCTCCAGGTCTCGATCTTCGTGCTCTGCATGGTCATCCTCGGCGGGATCGGCAACGTCTGGGGCGTCACCCTCGGCGGGATCCTGCTCGCGTACGTGAACTACAAGGGCCTGTTCGCGGCGGGCAACACGTTCAACTCGACGTTCGGCACCAACGTCGACGTCCCCGAGTACTCCTATCTCATCTACGGCGTGGCGATCGTGCTGTTCATGCTCGTCCGGCCGGAGGGATTGATCCCGAGCGCCCGGCGCCGCGCCGAGCTCGTCGACGAGCCCGAGGAGGAGAACGTCGCGGCGGAAGGCGCGCCGGCGTGACCGCCGAGCTGCTCGTCGAGGCCTTCTCGGTGCGGAAGGAGTTCGGGGGGCTCGTCGCGTGCAACGACATCGACTTCGCCGTGCAGCGGGGCTCGATCGTGAGCCTCATCGGCCCGAACGGCGCCGGGAAGACGACCTTCTTCAACATCCTGACCGGCGCCTACACGCCGACCGCGGGCGAGATCGTCTTCGACGGCCAGGACATCGTCGGCCTCCCGCAGCACAAGATCACGGCCCTCGGGATCGGCCGCACGTTCCAGAACATCAGGCTGTTCGGCGCGATGACCGCGCTCGAGAACGTGCTCGTCGGGATGCACACCCGGCTGGACAGCGGCCTGTTCCGGAGCCTGTTCCGAACGCCGCGGCAGCGCCGCGAGGAGAAGGAGGGACGTGCGCGGGCGCGCGAGCTGCTCGCCTACTGCGGCGTGCCCGCACGCGCCGAGCGGCAGTACGCCCGTCACCTGGCGTACGGCGACCAGCGCCGCGTGGAGGTCGCCCGCGCGCTCGCGACGGAGCCGAAGCTGCTCCTGCTCGACGAGCCGACGGCCGGGATGAACCCGAAGGAGACGAGCGCGTTCGTGGACTTCGTGCGCCGGGCACGGGACGATCGCGGGCTCACCGTGCTCCTGATCGAGCACGACATGCGGGTCGTCGTGCAGGTGTCCGAGCGCGTGACCGTGCTCGACTACGGAGAGAAGATCGCCGAGGGCACCCCCGACGAGGTGACCGCCGACGAGCGGGTGCGCTCGGCCTACCTCGGCACCAAGCCCGTGGCATGAAGGGGCCTGTCGCATGACGACGAACGGCTCGCAGCCGCTGCTCGAGCTGGAGGACGTCCAGGTCTTCTACGGCGCGATCCATGCCCTCAAGGGCGTCTCCCTGCGAGTCGATCCCGGACAGATCGTGACGCTGCTCGGCGCCAACGGCGCCGGCAAGTCGACGACGCTCCGCACGATCTCCGGTCTACTCCGGGCACGCACGGGCTCGGTGCAGTTCGAGGGCAAGAACATCGCGCGGGCGAGCTCGCAGAGGATCGTCCGGCTGGGAATCGCCCAGGCGCCCGAGGGCCGCCAGCTGTTCTCGCGCATGACCGTGCTCGAGAACCTCGAGATGGGCGCCTTCCAGCGGCGCGACCGGCACGAGATCGCCGCCGACCTGCAGCGTGTCTACGAGCTCTTTCCGCGCCTGGCCGAGCGCCGGGCGCAGAAGGCCGGCACGCTCTCGGGAGGCGAGCAGCAGATGTGCGCCATCGGACGCGCGCTCCTCGCCCGCCCGCGGTTGCTCATGCTCGACGAGCCCTCCATGGGCCTCTCCCCCAACCTCGTCGACCGGATCTTCGAGGTCATCGCGGACATCAACCGGCAGGGGACGACCGTCCTCCTCGTGGAGCAGAACGCCGCGCGAGCACTCGAGATCGCCGACCGCGGCTACGTGCTCGAAACCGGCCGCGTCACGCTCGCCGACACCGCGGCGGCGCTCCGCTCGAACGAGCTCGTGCGCGCCTCCTACCTCGGCGAGACCTAGGCCGCTAGATCAGGCCGGCCGCAGCCCCAGCACGTCCGCCGCGGCGGCGATCTCCTCGTCCTCGACCGCGAGCTTCCGGACGGAGACGAGCTCGAGCTCCGGCGCCGCGCGGTCGAAGAGGGTCACGTTCAGCCATTGCGACTCGAACGTCGACCACCAGCGCAGCCCGGCTGCGTCCGCATGGTTCTCGTGCAGGGCGAGCGCCTGCGGCTGGGTGACGGCGCGCTCGCGGGTGGCCACCCGGGACGGACGGAGGCGCTCGCGCCGCAGCACCGCGGGCTCGTCGAGGTCGACGAGCTGCGCGTCGTCCGGGAGTCCGAGCTCCGCGAGCGCAAGCGGCAGCCCGCGCCGCAGGAGCAATGCCGGGGTCAGTCGCTGGCCGCGGAAGCGCCCAAGCTGCTCGACGACGCACGAGAGCGGCTGCTCGGAAACGTAGAGGCAGCCGTAGACGGCCGGGTTGTCGTGGCGGCCCTCACCCTGGTACGGGCGCGGGAACCAGAGAGCGCCGTCCGGGGCATCCGGCGCGGCGCGCTCGTTCCACGCCAGGCACCGGTGGAGGATCACGCGAAGGAGTCGGAGCGCTCGGCGCGGATCGCCCGCATCAGCTCCTCGGTGCGTCCCTCCCGGATGAGGTCGATCGGGCGCCGGTCCCCCAGCACGGGATTGAGCCCGAAGAGCCAGGCCAGCGCCGCCTCACGCTCGTACAGACGCAGGAGGTTCGACCAGACGAGCTCGAGGAGATCGACCTTCTCTGCGTTGAGCGGGTCGATCCCGGAGCCGCGCAGCCAGCGCGTCACCTGCGCGCGGCTGACGCCGAGCATGTCGGCGAGGCGAGCGGAGGAGCCGAAGTCGACGCGGAGCGCGTCCACCTTCGTTGCGATCGCGACTGCCACGGTCCCACGCTAGCGCAACGTCTCTTGTTGCGCAACGGAATGTGTTGCGCAATTTGGTGACGTACGATGCGCCGGCAGGCCGAAGTGGCGGAATTGGTAGACGCGCCGGACTCAAAATCCGGTGGCCTTCGGGCCGTGTGGGTTCGATTCCCACCTTCGGCATCGCTAGTGGTACGCCGCTCGGTCGCAGCATCTAGGCTCGGCGGGCGATGGCGAAGAGCGTCGGCATCCTCACCGGCGGCGGCGACTGCCCCGGGCTCAACGCGGTCATCCGCGCCGTGGTGCGCCGGGCGGATGCGGCCGGCTGGGACGTCGTCGCGGTGCGCGAGGGCTGGCGCGGGCTCGTGGAGCCGATCTTCGAGGATCTCGGCCCGCAGCAGGTCTCGGGGATCCTGCCGCGTGGCGGCACGATCATCGGCACGAGCCGCACCAACCCGTTCAAGCTCGAGGGTGCCGTCGAGCGCGTGCTCCAGAACTTCTCCGACCGCGGCCTCGAAGCCCTGGTGGCGATCGGCGGCGAGGACACGCTCGGCGTCGCCGCGCGTCTCCACGCGGAGCATCAGCTCCCGGTCGTCGGCGTCCCGAAGACGATCGACAACGACCTCTCCGGCACCGACTACACGTTCGGCTTCGACACCGCCGTCTTCATCGCAACCGAGGCGATCGACCGCCTGCACACAACCGCCGAGTCGCACAACCGCGTCATGGTCGTGGAGGTGATGGGCCGGCACGCGGGCTGGATCGCGCTGCACGCCGGGATGGCCGGTGGCGCCAACATCATCCTCATCCCGGAGAACCCGTTCGACGTCGACGAGGTGGTCAAGCACGTCGAGCACCGGTTCGCGTCGGGGTACTCGCCGATCATCGTTGTCTCCGAGGGCGCCCAGCCCAAGGGCGGCGAGCTCACGCTGCACTCGGGGG
>DATEPQ010000136.1:0-15246 GCA_035273125.1 Gaiellaceae bacterium | reverse complement strand
CTGCCGCTCATCACCTCGCGCAGCCCGATGCGGATCTGGGCCTCCGTGGTCGCGTCGACCGAGGCGGTGGCGTCGTCGAGGATCAGGATGCGCGGATCGAGGGCGAGGGCGCGCGCGATCGCGACCCGCTGCCGCTGGCCGCCCGAAAGCGTGATCCCGCGCTCGCCGATCACGGTGTCGTAGCCCTGCGGGAGCCGCTCGACGAACTCGTGCGCCTGCGCGAGCCGCGCCACGCGCTCGACCTCCGCGTCGGTCATCTCCGGCCGGCCGAACGCGATGTTCTCGCGCACGGTGGTGGAGAAGAGGAACGGATCCTGCGGGATGACGCCGATCTCGCGTCGCAGCGAGGCGAGCGTCACGTCCCGCACGTCGACGCCGTCCACGAGCACTCGTCCCGACTCGACGTCGTAGAAGCGGGGTACGAGCGAGGCGAGTGTCGTCTTGCCCGAGCCGGTGTGCCCGATGAGCGCTAGCGTCGTGCCCGCCTCCAGCAGGAGGTCGACGTGCTCGAGCACCGGCCGCCCGGTCAGGTAGGAGAAGGACACGTCCTCGAAGCGGATCTCGCCGTCTCCCGGCGGCAGTTCGACCGCCGCGGGCTTGTCGGCGACCTCCTCGGGCTCGTCGAGCACCTGAAAGATCCGCTCCCCGGAGGCGGTCGCCCGCTGCGCCTGTCCGATCCACATCCCGAGGGAGCGGAGCGGCGTCACGAGCAGGGCGAGGTAGAGGTTGAAGGAGACGAACGACCCGACCGAGAGCGACCCGTGGGCGACCATCCGTGCGCCGACGAGGAGGACGGCCGCCTGGGCGAGGAGCGGCACGAAGGAGAGGAGCGGCACGTACGTCGCGCGCTGCCGGTTCGCGCGGATCGTCTGCCCGAAGAGGGCCTCGTTCCGGCCGCGGAACTTCTCCTCCACGGCGGGCTCCTGCGCGAACGCTTTCACGACGTGGACGCCGACGATGTTCTCCTCGGCGACGGTCGCGACGTCGGCGAGCTTCTGCTGGACGTCGCGGAGGGTGGGGTGCGCGACGCGGCTGTAGCGGTAGGCGAGCGCGACGATGAACGGCGTCACCGCGAGCACGACGAGCGCGAGCCGCCACTCGAAGAAGAAGAGCACGACGCTGACCGACGCCACGGTCAGGACGTTCTGGAAGAAGAAGATCAGCCCGTAGCCGAGGAAGAACCGCACGCCCTGCAGATCGACGGTCGCTCGCGACATCAGCTGCCCGGTCTGGTGGCGGTCGTAGAAGCCGAACGAGAGACGCACGAGGTGCGAGTAGATCCCCTGGCGCATGTCCATCTCGACGTCGAGCGCCTGCCTGCCGGAGATGAGCCGGCGACCGAGCATCAGGACCGACGAGACGAGGCCGAGGCCCGCGATCGCGCCGACGTAGAGCCAGAGCCGGCCGGCGTCGTGGTCGACGAGCGCCTGGTCGATCACCCCCCGGCCCGTCACCCAGATCAGGACGATCTGAGCTGCCTGCGAGCCCACGGCGAGCACGATCGAGATCACGACGCCGCGCTTGTACGGACGCAGGAACGAGAGAAGCCGCGCGAACGTGCGGCGGTAGGGAACCGCGCTCACTCCTTTGAATGTAGCGATGGGTGCGATCCTCTAGAGCCGCGCGAGCTCCCCGCGCACCAGAGCTGTGGCCTCGTCGAGCCGGGCGCGGTTCGCCGGGTCGTTGAGCCAGCCGCTCGCGCCGGACGGGTGCGGGAGCGGGACGACGGGCGTTCCGTCGAGCTCGTACTTCTCCCCGACGCAGGGCGTGAGCGAAGGGAGACCGAGCAGGCGCCGCAGGGCGAGCCCACCGACGGTGACGATCAGGCGCGGCCGCAGCAGCTCGAGCTCCCAGTCGCGCCAGAACGAGCAGAGCTCCTGCTCGCGCGGCGTCGGGGTCCGGTCGCCGCGCCCCGACGCGGCGCGGCCGGGATAACAACGCGTGACCGAGGCGCAGTAGAACGTGGCGTAGAACTCGTCCTCCTCGAGCTCGAGCCAGCGGCGGAGCGTGCGGCCGGCACGGCCGCGCCACGGCAGCCGCTCCTCTCCTTCGACGACGCCCGGCGCCTGGCCAAACATGTACGCGCGCTGGCGGGTGCCGGGGGCTCGCACGGGCAGCGACTCGAGCGGATAGCCGGCTTCGACGCAGGCGCGGCAGCGGGCGAGGTCGCGCTCGAGCGAGGCGAGCGAGCGGTAGGACGACTTGCGGGCGGTCATCGCCGTGGAGCGTAGGGTCCGTGCCGATGCTGCCGCTCGAGGCCGTGCCGAACTTCTCCGAGGGGCGCGAGCGCGCGACGATCGCGGCGATCGGCGACGCGCTGTCGGCGCACGCCCGCCTGCTCGACGTCCACTCCGACGAGGATCACAACCGCTCGGTCTACACGCTCGTGGGCAGCGAGGTCGAGCTCGTCGCTGCACTGCTCGCCGGGATCGCGTGTGCCCGCGAGCGGATCGACCTGAGCCGGCACGAGGGTGCGCATCCCTGCATCGGCGCGGCGGACGTCGTACCGCTCGTCCCGATCCGGGAGACGGACGCCGAGCGCGCGCGCGCCGCGGCGCTCGAGCTCGCGCGCCGGGTGGGGGAGGAGCTGGCGCTGCCCGTCTTTCTCTACGGAGACCTTGCTCCCGGCCGTGGTCCTGCCTTCTTCCGGCGTGGCGGCCCGGCGGAGCTGCAGCGGCGGATCGACGCCGGCGAGGTCGTCCCGGACTGCGGCCCGGCGCAGCTCGACCCGCGGGCGGGCGGCGTGATCGTCGGCGCCCGTGCGCCGCTGATCGCGTTCAACGTCGATGTCGAGGGCGACGACCTCGAAGCGGTGCGGGACGTGGCGCGTGCGGTGCGCGAGCGGGACGGCGGCTTCCCGGGCGTCCGGGCGCTCGGGCTCCGCCTCCCGCGGGCCGGCCACGTGCAGGTGAGCCTCAACGTGGAGGACTGGCGAGCGTCCCCGCTGCACGAGGTCGTGGCAGCCGTGGAGCGAGAGGCGACTTCGAGAGGGCTCCGCGTAACGGGTTCGGAGCTCGTCGGCCTCCTGCCCGCCGGCGCCGCGGTCGCGGCAGCGGGCTCGCTGCTCGGCGTCGCCGGTCTCGACCCGTCGCACGTGCTGGAGCTGCGCCTCCTCTCGGAGGCCGAGTCCTGACCCACCGGCCGGCACGAAGTCGCCCCCAAGCCGCCACGGACCCGTAGCGCATCCGCCGGTACGTTCTCTGCAGGGGGTTGCGACACCCCCCGGGGGCACGTAGGGCAACGGTCGGAGCGAGCCGCGTCCTACACTCGCCTCGTGGCTCAGCGGACGGCGATCGGCCTCACGGGCGACGACCTCACCGTCGACGACGTCTGGGCGGTCGCCGTCGATGGGACAGGCGCGGAGCTGTCCGAGCGGGCGCGGCAGCGGATGAGCGCCGCCCGCGAGCTCGTCGAGCGCGCCGCGCACGGGAGCCGCGAGCACACCTACGGCGTCAACACCGGCTTCGGCCGGTTCGTAGCCGTCGCGATCCCCGAGGAGCAGACCGCGGAGCTGCAGCTCCGGCTCCTCCGCTCGCACGCGTGCGGGGTCGGCGAGCCCTATCCCGACGAAGTCGTCCGCGCGGCGATGCTCCTGCGCGCGAACGCGCTCGCGAAGGGCAATTCGGGTGCGCGGGCCGAGACCGTCGAGCTGCTGCTCGCGCTCCTGGAGGCCGGCGTGCTGCCGGTCGTACCGAGCCGGGGCTCGGTCGGGGCGTCCGGTGATCTCGCACCGCTCGCGCACCTCGCACTGCCGCTGGTCGGCGAGGGGGAGGCGTGGGTCGAGGGCGAGCGGCTCGCGGGCGCGGACGCGCTCGCGCGGGCCGGACTCGAACCGGTGCAGCTCGCGGCGAAGGAGGGGCTCTCGCTCGTCAACGGCACGCAGTTCATGGCTGCGACGCTCGCGCTCGGCCTCGTCCGCGCCCGGCGGCTCGCACGGGCGGCTGACGTCGCCTGCGCGCTCTCGGTCGAGGCGCTCCAGGGGTCGCGCACCTCCTTCCTCCCGCAGATCCACGAGCTCCGGCCCCTGCGCGGCCAGAAAACGGCGGCGGCGAACATCCTGCGCCTCCTCGAGGGCTCGGCGATCATCGAGGCGCATCGCTGGTGCGACAAGGTGCAGGACGCGTACTCGCTGCGCTGCGCCCCGCAGGTGCACGGTGCGTGCCGCGACCTCCTCGAATACGGGGAGTACACCGCGGGCGTCGAGCTCAACGCCGCGACCGACAATCCGCTGGTCCTCGTCGACGACGAGGTGCTCGTCTCGAACGGCAACTTCCACGGACAGCCGCTCGCCTTCGCGCTCGACGCGCTCGCGATGGCCGCCGCCGAGCTCGCCAACATCTCCGAGCGGCGCGTGGAACGACTCGTCAACCCGAATCTCTCCGACGGCTTGCCCGCATTCCTCACCACCGACGGCGGGCTCAACAGCGGCTTCATGATCCCCCAGTACGTGGCCGCGTCGCTCGTGTCCGAGAACAAGGTGCTCTGCCATCCGGCCTCCGTCGACTCCATCCCGACGAGCGCCGGGCAGGAGGATCACGTCTCGATGGGCAATGCCTCCGGGCTCAAGGCGTGGCAGGTGCTCGCCAACTCCGAGCGGGCGGTGGCGATCGAGCTGCTCGCCGGCGCGCAGGCGGTCGAGTTCCACGCCCCGCTCGAGCCCGGAACGGGCGGAAGGGCCGCGCGCGCGGCCGTGCGCGAGCTGTCGCCGAGGCTGCGCGACGACCGCCCGCTCGCGCGGGACATCGAGGCGGTGGCCACGGCGATTCGCGACGGCTCCCTCCTCAGGGCGGTCGAGGCGGACGCGGGGGAGCTGGAGTGAGCACGACCGCCGGGACCGCCGAACGGGTCGAGGCGCTCGTGGGTGACCTTTCCTCGATCCGCGCGCCGCGCGGTACGGAGCTCAACGCGCGCCAGTGGTCGACGGAGGCGCCGCTGCGGATGCTGCTCAACAACCTCGATGCCGAGGTGGCGGAGCGGCCCGAGGACCTGGTCGTCTACGGCGGATCCGGCAAGGCGGCCAGGAACCGCGAGGCGCTGAAGGCGATCGTCGCGGCCCTGCTCGAGCTCGGCCCAGACGAGACACTCCTCGTCCAGAGCGGCAAGCCGGTGGGCGTCTTCACGACCCACGAGGGCGCGCCGCGCGTGCTGATCGCGAACTCGCTGCTCGTGCCGAGGTGGGCGACCTGGGACGAGTTCCGGCGGCTCGAGGCCGAGGGGCTGACGATGTTCGGCCAGATGACCGCGGGCTCCTGGATCTACATCGGCTCGCAGGGGATCCTGCAGGGGACGTACCAGACGTTCGCCGCGGCGGGCGAGAAGCACTTCGGCTCGCCGGATCTGCGTGGTCGGACGATTCTCACAGCCGGGCTCGGCGGCATGGGCGGGGCGCAGCCGCTCGCCGGGACGATGGCCGGCGCTGCGATCCTCTGTGTGGAGGTCGATCCGCACCGGATCGAGCGGCGGCTCCAGACGCGCTACCTCGACGAGGCGGCGGACTCGCTCGACGACGCGCTCGCGCGCATTCGGGCCGCGGCGGCAGAGCGCCGGCCGCTCTCCGTCGGGTTGCTGGGGAACGCGGCGGACGTCGTGCCGGAGCTCGTCGCGCGCGGCGAGGAGTTCGACCTGATCACCGACCAGACGGCCGCGCACGACCCGCTGAACGGCTACGTGCCGCAGGGGTATTCGATGGACGAGGCTGCCGCGCTGCGCTCGTCCGATCCGGACGAGTACCTCCGCCTGGCGCGCGACTCGATCGTCCGCCACGTCGAGGCGTTGCTCGAGTACGTCCGACGCGGCGCGTATGTTTTCGATTATGGCAACAACCTGCGGGGTGAGGCGCGTGAAGGTGGTGTAGAGGAGGCTTTCTCATACCCGGGCTTCGTCCCGGCCTATATTCGGCCGCTCTTCTGCCACGGTGTCGGCCCCTTCCGCTGGGCTGCGCTGTCGGGCGACCCGGCGGACATCTCCGCGATCGACGACCGGCTGCGGGAGCTCTTCCCGGACGATCCGCTCCTGCAGCGGTGGCTCGAGCTCGCGTCCGAGCGGGTGGCGTTCCAGGGGCTGCCTGCGCGGATCTGCTGGCTCGGCTACGGCGACCGCGCGAAGGCGGGGCTCGCGATCAACGAGCTCGTCCGCAGCGGCGAGGTCAAGGCGCCCGTGGTGATCGGGCGGGATCACCTCGACGCCGGCTCCGTAGCCTCGCCGTATCGCGAGACCGAGTCGATGCGCGACGGCTCCGACGCGATCGCCGACTGGCCGATCTTGAACGCGCTCGTCAACGTCGCGGCGGGAGCGACGTGGGTGAGCGTCCACCACGGCGGCGGCGTCGGGATCGGCAACGCGATCCACGCCGGGATGGTCGTCGTCGCGGACGGCAGCGACGCGCAGTCGGAACGGCTCGAGCGCGTGCTGACCACTGACCCGGGTACGGGTGTGATGCGGCACGTCGACGCCGGCTATCCCGAGGCGCTTGCGGCGGCCGAGGAAAGCGGGTTGCGGATCCCGCGCGTCCCCGGCCAGGCGTGACTCCGGCTCCGGCGCGGTTGCTCCTGCGCGACCTCGCGCAGCTCGCGACGCCCGCGGGAATCGATGCTCCGCTGCGCGGACCGGCGCTCGAGCAGGTCGAGGTGCTCGAGCACGCCTTCGTCCTCTGCAACGGGGACGGGATCGAGGCCGTCGGGCGAATGCGCGATCTGCCTGGGCTCGACGGCGACATCACGGAGCTCGATTGCCGCGGGCTCTGCGCAGTCCCGGGCCTGATCGACTGCCACACGCATGCCGCGTTCGGCGGCGATCGCGTCGACGAGTTCTCGCTCCGCGCCGGCGGCGCGAGCTACGAGGAGCTGCACGCCGCCGGCGGCGGCATCCTCTCGACCGTTCGCGCGACGCGTGAGGCAGGCGAGGACGGCTTGCTCGCCGCGGTCGAGCTCCACCGCTCGTGGATGCTCCGCGAGGGCACGACGACGTTCGAGGCGAAGTCGGGCTACGGGCTCGACCGCGAGACGGAGCTCGCGTCGCTGCGGGCGATCCGGCAAGCAGGCGGCGTCCCGACCTGGCTGGGCGCCCACGCAGTGCCGCCGGAGTTCGGGGACGCCGACGCGTACCTCGACTTCGCGCTCCGCGAAGTCCTGCCCGAAGCTGCGGAGCTCGCCGAAGCTGCGGACGTCTTCCTCGAGCGCGGCGCCTTCGACGCGTCCCAGGCGCGGCGCTATCTCGAGGCGTGCCGCGACGCCGGGCTCGCGCTCCGTCTTCACGGAGACCAGTTCACGGAGTCCGGCGCAATCCCCCTCGCCGTCGAGCTCGGAGCCCGCTCGGTCGACCATCTCGAGGCCACGGGGCGGGAGGGCATCCGTCAGCTCGCGGCGAGCGACGTCGTCGGGGTGCTCCTGCCCGCGAGCGCGCTCTTCCTCGACCAGCCGATGCCGCCCGCCCGGGCGCTCGTCGACGCCGGCGCCGCCGTCGCGCTCGCCACCGACTTCAATCCGGGCAGCGCCTTCTGCGAGAGCCTGCCGCTCGTCTGCTCGCTCGCGGCGACGCAGCTGCACCTGTCGCCGGGAGAGGCGCTCGCAGCCTGCACTGTCAACGCCGCCCACGTGCTCGGACGTGCAGACCGGATCGGCCGGCTCGCGGTGGGATATCGCGCCGACGTCACGCTCCTCGACGCGCCCGACTGGCGCTATCTCGCGTACCACATCGGCGGCCGTGTCGCCGCCAGGGTGGTCGTCGGGGGCGAGCTACGCTAGCTCCCCATGCCGACGAGGAAGCAGCGGCGCAGGATGCAGAAGGAGCGCCGGCACGAGTACGAGACCGTCTGGGTCGACGCCGAGGGCAACGAGCTCGAGGAGCCGCCGGAGGGTCTCGTCCCGGTCGCCGAGAAGCAAGACGGAGCCAGGCCGAAGACCAAGGCGAAGGCGCCCCAGCAGCAGCGAGGCGGTCGACCGATCCGCGTTCCTCCGCCGCCGTCGTGGCAACGGGCGGCCAAGCGCGCGGTGATCATCGGCGCCGTCATCTTCGTGTTCATCTATCTCGCCGGCTCGAGAGGCGGCGGCCACAACCTCGCGAGCGCACTCCTGCTCGCGGTGGTCTACACGGCGCTGTTCGTCCCCTTCCAGTACGTGCTCGACCGCTTCGCGCACAACCGCTGGCAGCGGCGCGCCGATGCGCAGGCGGCGGGCCGCGCGGCTAAGAAGCGCTGACGCCCGACCGCTCGGTCGAGTCGCCGCGGTAGTGCCCCTCGCCCGGCCACGGCGCCAGGAGCAGCAGGAGCCGGGCGCCGCCGTCGCTCGTGACCGAATGCTCCTCGTCCGGCTCGAAGTGGAAGAGCATCTGGCTCTCCCCAGCGACGGACTCGTCGCCGGCCTCGACGCGCACCCTCCCGTCGAGCACGAGGAGGAGCGCGGACTCCTTGACGCGGTGGTCACCGAGCGCCTCGCCCGGGTGCAGCTCGATGAGCACCGCCCGGGCGGAGCCCTCCTTCGAGTGCAGCACGACGGGGGACCGGGCGCCGGTGGGTGTGTCCACCTCGGGGAGCTTCCAGTGACGCATGGACGGCCCCTTCCCGCACCCGCCTGGCGGCTAACCAGAGGTCCACTAGACTCGCCGCGATGCCGCTCGCGGTGGACAGATACGAGCTCGGCCCACTCCAGACGAACTGCTACGTCGTGCGGAGCGAGCGCGGCGCGCCGGAGTGCGTGGTCATCGATCCCGGCGGGGACGCAGCCGACCTTCGCCTCGAGCTCGCGCGGCTCGGCACCTCGTGCGCCGGGATCCTCGTCACGCACGGCCACTTCGACCACCTCGGCGGCGTCGCCGACCTCGCCGCGGGGACGGGAGCCGAAGTCTGGATGCCGGAGGGCGAGCGGGAGCGGCTCGAGCGCTACCCGGAATTCGCGCCCGTCGGCGTCCCTGGCCGGCCGCATGCGCCCGAGCACCTGGTGAGCGGCGGCGAGACGGTCGAGATAGCGGGCATCTCCTTCGAATGCCTCGCGGTGCCGGGTCACTCGCCCGCGCACGTCGCCTTCCACGCAGAGGGCGAGCTGTTCAGCGGCGACCTCCTCTTTGCCGGCTCCGTCGGACGCGTCGACCTCCCCGGCGCGGACTGGGACACGCTGCTCGCCTCGGTCCGGATGCTCGCCGAGAAGCTGCCGCCCGAGACGGTCGTCCACCCGGGTCACGGCCCCGAGACGACGCTCGGCGTCGAGCTCGCTCGCAACCCGTTCCTGGCAGAGCTGCGCGCTCAGGCATGACCAAGTTCCAGGCGCCGCGCGGGACGCACGACGTCCTCCCTCGCGACCACCTGTGGTGGCGCGTGATCCGCACGATCGAGGAGCAATGCGCGCAGTACGGCTGGTCGCGCGTCTCCACGCCCGGGTTCGAGGAGACCGCGCTCTTCGAGCGCACGGCCGGGGAGGCGTCCGACGTCGTGCACAAGGAGATGTACTCGTTCGTCGATCGCGGCGACCGCTCGCTCACGCTGCGCCCCGAGGGGACGGCGCCGATCGCGCGCGCCTACGTCGAGCACGGGCTCGCCCAGGAGCCGCAGCCGGTCAAGGCCTACGCGATCGCGCCGATGTACCGCTACTCCCGGCCGGGCCGCGGGCGCTACCGCGAGCACTGGCAGCTGTCGCTCGAGGCGATCGGCTCGGCGGACCCTGCGATCGACGCCGAGGTGATCCAGTTCTACTCGGAGCTCCTGCGGCGGCTGGGCGTGACCGAGTGGGAGTTGCGGCTCAACTCGATCGGCGACGAGAACTGCCGCCCACAGTACGTCGCGCGGCTCGAAGAGTGGCTCGACTCGCACCCGGAGCTGGTCGACGAGGAGGTCGCCCACAAGCGCGCAACGAGCGTCCTCCAGGTCTTCGACGTCAAGAACGAGAAGCTCCTCGCCGCGCTGGCCGACGCGCCGAAGATCGGCGACTCCCTCTGCGAGGCCTGCCGCGAGCACTTCGAGGCGGTCAAGGCGCATCTCGACCACTACGGCGTCGCGTACGTTCTCGACCCGGGGCTCGTGCGGGGGCTCGACTACTACACGCGCACGACCTTCGAGTTCGTCGGGCCGGAGGAAAACGTCAACTCGACGATCTGCGGCGGCGGCCGGTACGACCGTCTGGTCGAGGCCGTGGGCGGCCCGGCGACTCCCGGTATCGGGTTCGGCGCGGGCCTCGAGCGGCTCCTGCTCGCGATGGAGCGCGAGGGCGCGACCGCGGAGGCGCCGCAGCTCGACCTCTTCGTCGCCTTCGAAGAGCCGAAGCTGCGCGGACGACTTCTGCCTCAGATCGCGAAGTGGCGGGCGGAGGGTCGCGCGGTCGACACCGATTACGCTGGCCGCTCGATGAAGGGGCAGCTCACCCAGGCGCAGCGGCTCGGCGCGGAGACCGTCGTCGTGGCGCGCAGCGATGGGACGTACCAGGTGCGGCGGCGCGGGGACGAGGACCGCGTCGTGCACAGCCTCGGCGAGCTGTAATGGCCTGGCGCGACGTCATGTGCGGCGAGCTGCGGGCCGACGACGCCGGCCGTCGCATCACGGTCGCCGGCTGGGTCGACACGCGCCGCGACCACGGCGGGCTCGTGTTCGCCGATCTGCGCGACCACACGGGCAAGGTTCAGCTCGTCATCAACCCGGAGCACTCCGCCTCCGCGGCGGAGACCGCGCACGAGATCCGGAACGAGTTCGTCCTCCAGGCGACCGGCGAAGTCGTGACCCGCGCGCCGGAGCTCGTCAACCCGAACCTGCCGACCGGCCAGATCGAGGTGCAGGTCGACGAGCTGAAGGTCCTTTCGCGCTCGGGGCCGCTTCCGTTCCAGCTCGACGAGGAGAACGTCGACGAGACCATCCGGCTCCGCTATCGCTGGCTCGACATGCGCACCGAGCGGATGCAGCGGAACCTGCGCCTCAACCACACCGCGATCTCCGCGATCCGCCGCGTCATGGACGAGCGCGGCTTCATCGACGTCTGGACGCCGAGCATGACCCGCGGCACGCCGGAGGGAGCGCGGGACTTCCTCACCCCGGTGCGTCTGCAGCCGGGCAAGTTCTTCGCCCTCGCGCAGTCGCCGCAGCTGTTCAAGCAGCTCTGCATGGTCGGCGGGATCGACCGCTACTACCAGATCGCCACGTGCTGGCGGGACGAGGATCTCCGCGCCGACCGGCAGTTCGAGTTCCGCCAACTCGACCTCGAGATGGCGTTCGTGGAGCGCGAGGACGTGCTCGACGTGATGGAGGCGTGCGTCGTCGGCGCGTTCGAGGCCGCCGGCGCCACGCCGCCGCAGCGCCCGTTCCCGCGGCTCGCCTACGGGGAAGCGATGCTGCGCTACGGCTCCGACAAGCCGGACCTCCGCTTCGGGCTCGAGATCCAGGAGGCGACCGAGGTCACGCGAGACTCCGAGTTCGGCGTCTTCAAGTACGCGCCGTGCGTGCGCTACATCGTCGCCCCTCGCACCTTCTCCCGCAGCGAGCAGGCACGGCTCGAGGAGCTCGCCAAGGAGTGGGGTGCGAAGGGGCTCGCGAACCTGACGCAGATCTTGAAGTTCCTGTCCGAACAGGAGCTGCAGGCCTTCGGTGTCGAGGAGGGATCCACGGCGCTCTTCGTCGCCGACGAGGAAGCCGTCGTCGCGCGCGTCCTCGGGCTACTGCGGCTGCACCTCGCGCACGAGCTCGACCTGATCGACACCACGCTCGACGTCTTCCACTGGGTCACCGACTTTCCGCTCTTCGAGCACAGCGAGGAGTACGGCGGGTGGACGTTCATGCACCACCCCTTCACCGCGGCCGTTGCGGGCGAGGAAGAGCGCATCGAGTCGGACCCCGAGCACGTGCTCGGCCAACACTACGACCTGATCTGGAACGGCTGGGAGCTCGGCTCCGGCTCGATCCGGATCCATCGGGCCGAGGTTCAGCAGGCCGTCTTCCGCGTGATGGGGATGGGCGAGGAGGAGCAGCGCGACAAGTTCGGCTTCCTGCTCGACGCGTTGCAGATGGGCGCGCCTCCGCACGGCGGGTTCGCGATGGGGATCGACCGCTTCATCGCGCTGCTCGCGCGCGAGCCGGACATCCGGCAGGTGACGGCGTTCCCGAAGATCGCGAGCGGCGCCGACCCGCTGACGGGCGCGCCGACGCCGTATCCCGACTCGGCGCTGCAGGAGCTCGGGATCCGCGTGCTCGACCCCCAGCCCCGGTAAGCCGCGCTACAGTCTTCGTGCTCGGCCCCGTGCGCCGAATCGGGCACACATGTAGATCCAACGCTACGTGAAAGGGAGCCGGCGTCCCGCCAAGGCATTGCCGAACGCGGGCACGGCACCCACCTGGGAAACCAGGATCACATAGTTCGGTTTGGACGCCGGGGCCGGGCACCTCTGTACGGTGGCCGCATGCGCGAGGTCTTCGGAGACTCGAGCCGGAACGGCGAGTGGGCCGCTGCTCGTCTGCTCATCGAGGGCGACCGGATCGCCGAGGCGGACGCACCCGGGCTCGAGCGCGACGTCGCGGGACTGACGCTGCTCGAGGCGGCGGCGGTCGGTGGCGAGACGCTCGCAGTCGACGCGCTCGCGAACGCTCTCGGCCCGGTTTTCCGCGCGGAGCCTCTCCCCGGTCGCGTCGCCGTGGCGATGAGCGGGGGGGTGGACAGCGCGGTCGCACTTCTGCGCTCGCTGCCCAACGCGGTCGGGGTGACGCTGCGGCTCTGGCTCGACCCGGACGGGCCCGACTCCGAGCGCGCCTGCTGTTCGCCGGAGAGCGTGATTGCGGCGCGTCAGGCCTGCCATCGGCTCGGGGTCCCGCATGTGACGCTCGACCTGCGCGAGGAGTTCCGCCGCGCGGTCGTCACTCCCTTCGTCCGCGGCTACGCGCGTGGGGAGACACCGAACCCGTGCACGCGCTGCAACGGCGGCTTTCGCTTCGCGGAGCTGCTCGCGTTCGCGCGGCGGGCCGGAGCCGAGCGGCTCGCGACGGGCCACTACGCGCGCATCGTCGAGCGCGGCGGCGGGCTGTTGCTCGCGCGCGGCGCCGATCCGGCGAAGGACCAGAGCTACATGCTCGCCGCACTCGATCCGCGGCAGCTCTCGCGGGTCTCGTTCCCGCTCGGGGAGCAGGAAAAGGAGGCGACGCGGGCCGAGGCCGAACGCGCGGGCCTCGCCGCCGCCCGGCGGCCGGAGAGCCAGGAGGCGTGTTTCCTCGCCGGAGACGACTACCGCGCGTTCCTCGTCCGGCACGGGCTCACGGCGCAGGAGGGCGCGATCGTGGCCGAGGACGGGAGCGAGCTGGGCCGCCACGACGGCTTCTGGCGATTCACGCCGGGTCAGCGGCGCGGCCTCGGTGTCGCCGCGCCGGAGCCGCTCTACGTGCTCGACACCAAGCCTTCCTCCAACGCTGTCGTCGTCGGCCCGCGCCGCTCGCTCGGGCGCACGCACGTCCGGGCGCGCGGTCGGCTGTACGCCGCCGTGGAGCGGGTGGATGCGAAGCTCCGCTACCGCTCGCCGGGGGTTCCGGCCCGGGTCGAGCCGACCGCACGTGGCTTCCGGCTCGAGCTCGACGAGCCGGCCTACGGCGTCGCGGCCGGCCAGGCTGCTGTTCTCTACGACGGCGACACGGTCGTCGGATATGGCCTGATCACGGCGTCGCACTAGGATCGGCCGGGATGCTGTTCGCGGTCGGAATGTCGCTGGTGTACCTCTTCGTGCGGCTGGCCGGAACCGCGACGGTGGTTTCCACGTTCATCCGGGGAGCGGGAGATTCCTACTCCCGGTGATCGGCAGGTCGGAGGCAGTGTGGACCGCGTGAACGGGCAGCTCGACAAAGTCGACAGGATCAGGCGCGAGAGCGATCTCGCCGAGAGGCTGCGGGAGGCCGGAGCGTGACGACCGAGGAGATCCGGCTCGTCATCCCGGCCGAGGAGGATTTCAGGCCGATCGCCCACCTCGTCACGGGCGGCCTCGCCATGCGGCTCGACGTGACGTACGACGACCTCGATGACCTGCAGGTCGGGCTCGAGGCGCTGCTCGCGCTCCGCGACGACGCGGGCGAGCTCGTCGTCTCCCTCTCGGCCGACGACGGCGTGCTACGTGCGGCGGTCGGGCCGTTCGCGCCGGAGAAGGTGCACGCGGGCGAGTCGGACGGCGGCCTCGATCTGCGCCGCGTCCTCGAGACCGTCTGCGATACGCACGAGGTGGAGGAGCGCGACGGCGGCGCGTGGGTCGAGCTGACGAAGCGCGTTGCGAGCGCGGGGACGCCGGCATGACGCGCATCGACGACAAGATCCTGCTGCGCCGCTACCACGAGCAGGGCGACCTCCAGGCTCGCGAGCAGCTGATCGAGCAGTACATGTCCCTCGTGCGCTCTCTCGCGCGGCGCTATTCGTACCGCGGCGAGCAGCTGGAGGATCTCGTCCAGATCGGAGCGATCGGGCTGATCAAGGCGATCGACCGCTTCGACCTCGAGCGCGGCGTCGAGCTGACCACCTACGCGACGCCGAACATCATCGGCGAGATCAAGCGCCACTTCCGCGACAAGGGCTGGTCCGTGCGCGTGCCACGCGGCCTGCAGGAGCTGAACGTCCAGCTCTCGCGCCTCGTCGAGCAGCTCACGGTTCAGCTCAGCCGCTCCCCGACGATCCCGGAGCTCGCGAAGGCTGCCGGCGTGGAGGAGGAGGAAGTGCTCGAGGCGCTCGAGTCGGGCCGCGCCTACACGTCGCTCTCGCTGTCGGTGGGTGGCGGGGGAGGCGACGACGACGACCTCGATCCCCTCGAGTCGCTCGGTACCGAGGAGCACCAGTACGAGGTCTCGGAGGATCGCGCGGTGCTGGCGCCGGGGTTCAAGGCTCTGGACGAACGCGAGCGGAAGATCCTCCAGCTCCGCTTCTTCGAGGGCCTCACGCAGTCGCAGATCGCGCAGCAGGTGGGCATCTCCCAGATGCACGTCTCCCGTCTGATCCGGCGCTCGCTCGAAAAGATCCGCGAGACGATCGCCGAGGACGAAGAGTCGCTCGCGCGGTAGTTCCCAGCCGACAACGCGGTTATCCTGCGCGCAGGAGCAATCGTGAAGAGGCTACTGAGCGTCGCAGTCGTGCTGATCGTCTCCGGTGGACTTGCCGCCGTCGCTTCCGCGTCCCTGAGGACGTACGTCGTCGGAACGAAATACGTCAAGGGCGTCGGCACCGTCGGGTCGTTCAGGGGAACGGTAAAGAACCCGTACAAGATCATCCTCTACTGCGAGGGTGCCGACGCCCGGTGCGGCGCGAACGTGGTCTGCGTCAG
>DATEPQ010000135.1:0-3337 GCA_035273125.1 Gaiellaceae bacterium | reverse complement strand
CTCGATCGTGGTCGGCCCGTTCGCGCCCTCGATGACGAGCGAGGCGTGAACGCGCTCGGCGTTCGCGCTCGTCAGCTGGTCCTCGCGGGCCGCGAGGACGAGGACGTCGCACGGGAGCTCGAGGAGCTGCTCGTTCGTGATCCGCTCGCAGCGGTCGTAGCCGGCGAGCGAGCCGTTCTCCGCGACGTAGGCATGGAGAGCGGGGACGTCGAGGCCCGCTTCGGAGTGGACCCCTCCCGAGACGTCCGAGACCGCGACGACGAGCGCCCCGCGCTCGTGCAGCTCGGTCGCCGCGACCCCGCCCACGTTGCCGAAGCCCTGCACGACGCACGAGCGTCCGCCGAGTTCGTAGCCGATTCGCCGGGCCGCCTGCTCGGCGACCATCACGACCCCGGCGCCGGTCGCCTCGCGCCGGAAGACGGAGCCGCCGATCGAGATCGGCTTGCCGGTCACGACCTCCGGGACGGCGTAGCCGGACTGCATCGAGTAGGTGTCCATCATCCAGGCCATCGTCTGCTCGTTCGTCGCCATGTCCGGTGCGGGGATGTCGGTCTGGGGGCCGAAGTCGCGGATGAGCTCCGAGGTGAAGCGGCGGGTGAGCCCCTCGACCTCGTGTCGAGAGAGGGCATGGGGATCGCAACGGATACCGCCCTTGGCGCCGCCGTACGGGAGTCGCAGGAGCGCGCACTTCCAGGTCATCCACGTCGCAAGCGCCGCGCATTCGCCGAGCGACACCTCGGGGTCGTAGCGGATGCCGCCCTTGGTCGGCCCGAGCACCGTCGAATGCTGGACGCGGTAGCCGGGGAAGATCTCGATCGAGCCGTCGTCACGGCGGAGCGGGACGCTGACGATGACCGCGCGCTCGGGGAAGCTGAGCCGCTCGGCGACCATCTCGGAGACGCCCGCGTAGGGGAGCGACTGCTCGTATTGAGCCCGCGCCATACGGAACAGCGGGGTGTCCCACTCGAGGACGGGCTCCGTCGGCAACGCATCCAGCTCGGACACGCGGCTGAGTGTACGGTCGGCCGTCACTCGCTGGCTTGGCGGGGCGCCCCCGCTGGGGCCACCCCGCGCCACCACCCACTGTCGAGCCTAATGAGAAAGGCTGCGCGTGTCCGTGACGGAATCGTCGCGGGAGGGCGACAACTCGAGCCCGTCCGCAAGCGCCGGCCCGAGCATGCTTCGACCCTCCATCTCGGCCGGCACCGGCTCGCCGAGGAGCTCGAGCAGCGTTGGCGCCACGTCCTGCAGCGCGCGCTGCGGCCCCGGGCCCGCCGGAACGCCGTCGGCGACGAGCACGTACAGCCCTTCGTGCGCGTGGTTCGCGTCGTCGGGCCCGGTGTCGTTCTCGAACACGTGGACGGTGCCGGTACCCACCTGCCCGACGCTCCGCCAGAAGAGGTCGCCGAAGTAGACGAGGAGGTCCGGCGCGATCCCGCGTGCCTCCGCGTAGAGGTCCTCGGGCCGGTGCGCGACCGTGCCGATGGGCCGGCCCTGGTCGTCGCCGAGCGCCTCGAGCCGCTGCTTCAACTCGCTGCGCACACGCTCGTAGTCGTCCGGCGAGACGACTCCCTCCGGCTCGCGCCCCGCGACGTTGAGGAAGAGGCGGCAGTAGTAGCCGCCCTCGCCCCATGCGACCGTGCGCGACCAGTCGATGAGGTCGGGCGTCAGGCGCGTCGGCTCGGTGGGCTCCTCCCGCAGCACGAGGTAGCCCTCGCGCCGCAGCCACTCGTTGACGCAGATGCCGCCGTCCATCCGCTTCGCACCGTGGTCGGAGACGACGAGCACCGCCGTCTCGTCGTCGGCGAAGCGCAGAAGCCGGGCCATCTTGGCGTCGAGACGCTTGTAGTAGTCGAGCATCGCGTGCTCGTACGGGTTGCCGGGCTCGAACAGCCGGTGCTCGGGGTCGGTGAAGCGCCAGAAGCCGTGGTGGATCCGGTCGGTGCCCATCTCGACCATGAAGAAGAGATCCCAGGGCCGCGTCTCGAGCAGGTGCTCGGCGAGCCGGAACCGCTTCTCGGTCATCTCCTCGATCTGGTCGAGCAGGCGGTCCTTGTCGTCGGAGCGGAAGTTCTCGACGTCGACGAGGTAATGACCGACGACCTGCTCGATCTCGTCCTTCAGCTCCGGCGGATAGGTGTAGCGGCTCGTGCGCGTGTCGGGAGTCAGGAAGCACGAGACCATCTCGCCCTTGACGCGGCTCGGCGGGTAGGTCTGCGGCACGCCGAGCACGACCACGTCGCGCTCCCGCGCCGAGAGGAGGTCCCACACGCGGGGCACACGCACCGCCCGAGAGTCGGCGAACGCGAGCTGGTCGTACGAGTGATCTCGGCGGTTGCGAAAGCCGTAGAACCCGAGCGAGCCCGGGCTTCGTGAGGACGTCATCACCGACCAGGCCGGCACCGTGATCGGCGGGTCGCAGGAGCGCAAGACGCCGAACGCGCCGCGCTCGGTGAGCGAGCGGATGGTCGGCAGCTCCGGCAGCCAGCGGTCGAAGACGAACTGGGGCGCCGCGCAGTCGAGCCCGATCACGAGGACACGCTTCGAGCCCCTAGCCATGGGGCCCACGTTAGTCGCGGGGCAGCCCGAAGCGTTCCGCTGCCAGGCCCGCGAGCTCGCCCGCGGCCAGGCAGACGCCGCCCCGCTCGCGCACCGCCTCGATCAGCTCGAAGTAGAGCCGGTCCCAGCCGCGCGCGCTCGGCGCGTCGAAGCGCTCCGGGTGCCAGAGGATCGAGAACGCGCCGCCGTGCTCGGCCGCCCGGTCGAGGAGCGCCAGCACCCGGGGCTTCGCCTCGTTCGCGGAGAGCCCCTCGTACCGCTCCTCGGCGAGCGTCGCATCCATCACGGCGAGGGGGACCTCCACGAGATCGGCGGGGCGGTCGCGCGCAAAATCCCAGGGACGGAAGGGGTGCGCGATTCCCGCCCGAAACCCGAGCGCATCCGGGAAGCCCAGGGAGGTGTCGTAGCGGAAGCCGATCCCCGCGAGCGGGGCGAGGTTCCGGTGCGGATCGACGCGGAGGTAGTGGTAGCGCTGTCCGATCAGCGGTCCGTCGAGCTGCGCGAGGAGCAGTCGCTCCCGCGCAAGGCGCTCGAGGTCGTCCGCCGCGAGATAGCTGCCGTGAAGGCCGACCTCCGCCTCGGCCTCGAGCAGCGTCTCCACCAGCCGCGGGCGAAGCCGGTCGTACGCCTCCGGCGCGGCGCCGTCGGCCCGGTGCCCGTGACCCGCCATTACGAAGAAGGTCGACCGGGCCCCACGGGCACGCTCCTCCGCCGCGGTCTCCGCGAAGCGCCAGTTGGGATCGGTGCCGCGCACCTTGTGGAGCGGCACGCGGGCGAG